>CAZTFZ010000179.1:0-2253 GCA_964613105.1 uncultured Porphyrobacter sp.
TCTTCAAACAGGCTATCGACCAGCGGCTCATGCGGAGCCATCTGCGCTTCGAACCAAGCGTTCTCCGCCTCCAAATGGGCCAGAACATCCGCGTCATCGACCGTGGGATAGGATTGGTCCTCTAGCCAATGATAAGGATCGGAAATCGTGACGCCGTGATGGGTCAAGCTATGCTCGCGCTTTTCAGCGACTGGAGGCGAAGTGGGGTTTTGAGGCAAAGAAATTTCCTGTGCTTGGGCGGTGGGGGCGACAATCAAACTCGCCGCAATTGCAGTGGCAGCGATGATCAAGAAAGGGATGGTATAGCGCATAATGCAATCATGCCTTTTCTAGGGTATTAGGCTGAGGGGCAAAAGCATCTAGAAAGGCGCGCCCCGATCACCTACTTGTGATAGAGACCCATGCTTATGCTGCGCCCGCTTGGGCTGCAAGTTTTGTGATAAGGAAATACTGCCCATGCTCATGCATTCGCACGAAGCCCGCTTAACCGCTCTGCGCAGCGAATTGAAAGCCGCCAAGCTGGATGGCTTTGTCGTGCCCATTTGCGACGAGTTTATGAGCGAATATGTCGGCGATTATGCGCAAAGGCTGGAATGGCTAACCGGTTTTGGCGGCAGCGCTGGCAATGCGGCGGTTTTGACCCAAGGCTATGAAGGCAATGGCGCAGCGATCTTCACCGATGGCCGCTATACGGTGCAAGTACGCGATCAGGTTGATGGCAAGCTTTATGACTATGAAGACGTGCCGCAAACCAGCGCTTCGCAATGGCTCGCCAGCCATGCCAAAAAGGGCATGCGAATTGGCTATGACGCATGGCTCCACCCGATTGGCTGGGTTGAGGCTCTGACGAAGGCTCTGGCTGCCAAAGGCGCAGAATTGGTCGCAGTAGAAACCAACCCGATTGATGCGCTTTGGGCTGATCGCCCTGCCCCTTCCTCGGCCATCGCGGTCCCGCATTTGGATGAGCATGCCGGCCAATCGAGCGCAGATAAGCGCGCAAAACTGGCCGAATGGCTGGGAGAAAATGCCTATGATGCAAGCGTGGTCAGCGCGCTTGATTCGGTCGCATGGCTGCTCAATATGCGCGGGGCTGATGTGGCCAATACGCCGGTCGCCTTGTCCTATGTGGTCGCTCACAAGGACGGCACGGCAGAGCTGTTCATCGCGCCTGAGAAAGTCACTCCAGAGCTTACTAAGCACCTCGGCAATGCTGTGCGCGTGCGCGATATGGCAGAGTTTGGCGCTGGATTGGGCGAGCTTGCGGATAAGCGTGTCGCGCTTGATCCAGCCCATGCAGTTGCGGGTATCTTCCAAGCACTAGAAGGTGCTGGCGCGAAGGTCATCCGCACAGATGACCCGACGGTTTTAGCCAAAGCGATCAAAAACCGGGCGGAACGTCAGGGCCACCGCGATGCTCAGGCACGCGATGGCGCAGCGGTGGCGCGTTTCTTGCGCTGGCTTTCGATCGAAGCGCCCAAGGGCGGAATTGACGAGCTTGCAGCAGCGGCAAAATTGCGCGAGTTTCGCGGGGTCAGCCCTGACTTGAAAGACACCAGTTTCGACACGATCAGCGCGGCGGGCGCTCATGCTGCTTTGCCCCATTATAAGGTCGATGAAGACAGCAATATTCCAATACCGCCTGCCAGCATATTCCTATGCGATTCAGGTGGGCAATATTTGGATGGCACGACCGATATCACCCGCACCATCTGGATCGATAGCGCAGATGGCAGCGCGGCCCCAACAGCTGAAATGATTGATCGCAACACGCGCGTTCTCAAGGGGCATATCGGGCTTGCCATGGCGCGCTTTCCCAAGGGCACCAATGGCGGCCAGCTCGACAGTCTAGCGCGGATGCATTTGTGGCAAGCAGGGGTCGATTACAACCATGGCACAGGCCACGGTGTCGGCAGCTATCTCTCGGTTCACGAAGGGCCGCAGCGCATTGCCAAGCCTGCTGGCGCCTTTGGCGGCACGGCCACACCGCTTGCCGCTGGCATGATCTGCTCGAACGAGCCGGGCTATTACAAAACCGGCCATTACGGCATCAGAATTGAGAATTTGGTGCTGGTGCAAGACGAAACAATCGCAGGCGCTGAAGGCGAATGGCTCGGCTTTGAAACGCTGACCTTTGTGCCGCTGGACAGGCGCTTGGTCGATAAATCTCTGCTGACCGATGAAGAGATTGGCTGGTGGGACCGCTATCACGCCAAGGTCTGGGACGTGCTTTCCCCGCAATTGCAAGGCGATGAT
>CAZTFZ010000179.1:2353-3981 GCA_964613105.1 uncultured Porphyrobacter sp.
ATGCCGAGTCGCAAGGGCGGGCCGGTTTGAGGGAGAAAACGCATGCTGGGATATGTCACATTAGGCACGAATGATTTGCCGCGCGCAGCGAAATTTTACGATGCGATTGCGGGCGAAATGGGTGTTGGCCGGATGATGGATTTTGACACATTCATCGCCTGGGGTTCCATGGGCGGTGCAGCTGGGATTGCGGCCACCAAACCCTTTGATGGCGAGGCGGCTAGCGTTGGCAATGGCGTGATGGTCGCGATTGAGGCGGAAAGCCGCGAGCAAGTGCAGCGGCTCTACGATCTGGCTCTCGCCAATGGCGGCAGCGATGAAGGCGCGCCCGGCCCTCGCGGAGAGGCTGATGCCAATGGCATGGTTTTCTATGCTGGCTATTTCCGCGACCCTGATGGCAATAAGTTGAACGCCTTTTTGATGGATAAGGCCTGATTAGTAGGGCCTGAGGGATACAGTCCGACGGGCAAGGTCTGACGGGCAAGATCTGACCTTGGTCGGGCAATCATGCTATGCACCCTCTCACAAGACATATGAGAGGAGCGACGGGATGAGCCAGAAGCACCAATTGGCAGGCAGTTACATTCACCTAGGGCTGGGCGCGACAGCGATACCGCAACCCCCTTTTGAGGGCATGGAGTGGTATGCCGATTATGGCGCGCGCAATGCGGCAGATGGCCGCGAAGGGCGACTGGTAAGCCAGCACAGCTTTACGACAGGCTGGGATACGTGGGAAATGCACCCGCATGGCTCCGAAGTGGTGATTTGTGTGGCTGGCTCCATGGTTCTGACGCAAGAATGGCCCGATGGCAGGCGCGAGAAGGTTGCGCTTAATGTGGGCGATTATGCCATTAATCCGCCCGGTGTCTGGCATATTGCCGATATTGAGACAGCAGCGACCGCCATTTTCATCACCGCTGGCGACGGCACGCAAATGCGTCCCCGATAGACGAGATGCCTCGATCTGAGGAGCAAAGCTATCCAGCAGATGAACGCGCCGCCGTCTCTGATACAAGCCGTTACAAATTGAGCTGCAATCGGTATAATGCTGCGACAAACGGGCTCTAGAACAGGTTTCAAGAGTTGCGGCGGGTTAAACAGATTCCTCCCAATCAGTTTGACCGCAGGCGGGTTTTGGTTTCTCTCCCCCCCCCTTTCAAGAGCCAAATGCCCGAACGCTTTCGCCGCAACTCTACCGAACAATTCAACCGGAGAAGATTTATGCGTCCCCTTTACCTTTACCTCTCAGCTGCCGCTCTTGCATTGACCGGCACCACTGTCGCCTTGGCGGACCATCACGGCAGCAAGCAATCGCGCGATGCCGATGGCAATGGCGTTATCAGCACCGCCGAACACAACACCCATGCCGATGCAGTTTTTGCCCGCATGGATGTGAACAGCGACGGCGTTATTGATGCTGCTGACCGCGAATTGCGCAAAGCGCAGAAATTCGCCGAGACCGATGCCAATAATGACGGCGAGATTTCCTTGGCCGAAATGCAAGCGGCCCGCGAAGCGCGCAGTGAACAGCGCCAAACCCGCCGCGCGGATCGTCTAGCAGAACGCTTTGCCAAGCTCGACACAGATGGCAGCGGCGGAGTGAGCGAAGCCGAAATGGAAGCTGGCAA
>CAZTFZ010000180.1:0-3944 GCA_964613105.1 uncultured Porphyrobacter sp.
CAGCGGGTCAAATGTCTCTCGCCCCGGATCAAGGTCAATCGCAATGGCAGGCGGTCGGTCGGCGCAATCTTGCCGATCAATTCGCAGCGAGCTTGGCTCGATCAAAGCTGCCGACTGGCGCTTTTGCTCATCCAAATCGACCTGCGCTTGGGCGAGCGAATAGGTGAGCATTTTCGCAAGCGGATCGGCAGGATTGGCTCCGGCCTCGAAGGACTGAGCGGAACTGGGCGCTGGAAGAGCAGTCAGATCCAGTAACTGCACTTTTGGTGAGGGCAAGGCTGGCTCAGCCTCGCCATCCTGAGCCAACGAGCGGGCCTCTGGTGCACTTGCAAGTGTCGGCTGCGCACCACCGGGCGCTTGGTTCTCTTGCCCCAAATTGGGCGCCATGGCAGCGCCAGCGGCCAGCGGAACCAATGCAGCCACGCATCCTTGCAATAGGCTGAGCGCAGCTAGCGCTGCCGCTATGCGTGCCACCGGTTCAAGGCACACCCTCATTCGACGCGTTCTTTGACAGTGCGGAATTCGATCTTTTTGTCATAGGGCGCTCCCATGATCAGGCGGTTCACATAGACGCCAGGCAAATGCACGGCATCGGGATCGAGCGTGCCAGCAGGTACAATTTCCTCAACCTCGGCGATGCAAATCTTGCCGCAAGTCGCGGCTGGCTGATTGAAATTGCGCGCGGTTTTGCGGAACATCAGATTGCCCGTCTCGTCAGCTTTCCATGCTTTGACGATGGAGAGGTCAGCAAAAATCCCCTCTTCCAAGATATAGGTCTCGTCGCCAAAGTCCTTGTGCTCTTTGCCTTCAGCCACTTGCGTGCCGACGCCGGTCTTGGTGTAAAAACCCGGGATTCCCGCGCCGCCAGCCCGCATTCTTTCGGCCAAAGTGCCTTGCGGGCAAAACTCAACTTCCAGCTCGCCAGCAAGATATTGGCGCTCAAATTCCTTATTCTCGCCGACATAAGACGCAATCATCTTTTTGACCTGACGGGTGCGCAGCAGCTTGCCGATCCCCTCATTGTCAATGCCGGCATTGTTGCTGGCGAAGGTGAGGCCGGTCACGCCGCTATCGCGGATCGCATCGAGGAGCCTGTCGGGAATACCGCAGAGGCCAAAGCCCCCTGCAGCGACGAGCAAATCATTTTTGAGCACGCCTTCAAGGGCGGCGGCGGCGTTGGGATAGAGCTTGGCCATAGATGCGGTTTAGCTGCGTCAGGCCGGCTTGTCATTTGTTTTGCCACTCGTTTCTGCCAGTGGGTTCTGCGACACTCGAACGGTTGATTGGCAGAGCGGATGGCTGATCTCGGACTCGAATCAAAGGTTTGATGAAAGTGTCATAACGCTAACATTTTATTGGTAGGACAAATTCAATTGCATTTCTTGCAATTAAGCATGTTTCTTTCGCACTTGCACAAAAAATGCTGCACCTGCATATAGTCGGCATGCCTTTCGAGGCATCCTCTCCCAGACTTTTTAGCCCGGTTGGTTCGCCAGCCGGGCTTTTTTCTTAAGCGGGCTTTATTTTGTCCTCGGTGCGATCACTCGATTGCATCGCTGCCAGTGCGTGGCTACTTATCTCTTTAACAGCGCGACAGCAAAGCCGCTTTGATGGCTGCGGCGCAGGATTGAGAGAGATGACACTATGGCTGATGCGGATGCGGCACCTGATGAAAATGCGCTGAGGCTGCAAGTGGCTGCTGCAAGGCAGGAAGAAAGCGGACAGGGCATTGCGCGTCTGCCTCGCACCGCCTTTCAGACCCTTGGCGTTACCGAAGGCGATATTGTTGAGCTTAAGGGCAAGCGCACCACGGCTGCGATAGTCATGCCAGCCTATGACGAGGATGAAGCGCTGGATGTTGTACGGCTTGACGGCTTGCAGCGCCATAATGCCGGTGTTGGCTCGGGCGAGCATGTTGCGATTGCAGTGGCAAAATCGCGCCCAGCAACACGGGTGGTGTTCGCTCCCGCCAGCAAAGAAATCCGCCTCCAAGGGCCGACCCAAGCGCTCAAACGCAACTTTGCAAGCAAGCCTCTGGTTGCTGGTGATTTGGTTGCAACCGCAGGGCAGCAGCCTGTTCAAAACATGCCCAATGAAGTCCGGCGGATGTTCAATGCGCCAGCCTATGCCTTGACGCAAATTCGGCTTAGCGTGGTCGCCACTTCGCCCAAGGGCATCGTCCATATTGACGAGAACACCGAAGTAGAACTGCGGGCTGAGTTTGAAGAAGCCTCAGGCGGCGGCCGCGCCATGGTCAATTATGACGATGTGGGCGGCATGGGTGATACCATTCAGGCCTTGCGCGAAATGGTTGAATTGCCCTTGCGCTATCCCGAATTGTTCACTCGGCTTGGTGTTGATCCGCCCAAGGGCGTGTTGCTGCATGGCCCTCCTGGCACTGGCAAGACGCGCCTTGCGCAAGCTGTCGCCAATGAAAGCGATGCCAATTTTGCCATCATCAACGGTCCAGAGATTATGGGCTCGGGCTATGGCGAAAGCGAAAAGCGTCTGCGTGAAGTCTTTGAAGAAGCGAGCAAAAATGCGCCCTCGATTGTCTTTATTGACGAGATTGATTCCATCGCCCCCAAACGCGACCGCGTCCCGGGCGAAGCTGAAAAACGCTTGGTTGCCCAGCTCCTAACGCTGATGGACGGCCTTGAGGCCCGCTCTAACATTGTTGTCATTGCTGCCACCAATCGCCCTGACGCGATTGACGAAGCTTTGCGCAGGCCGGGCCGGTTTGACCGCGAGATTGTGATCGGCGTGCCGGATCAAAGCGGCAGGCGCGAAATTCTTTCGATCCACACGCGCGGCATGCCTTTGGGTGACGAGGTCGATTTGGACGAGCTTGCGCGCACCACACATGGCTTTGTTGGCGCAGATATTGCCGCTTTGGCGCGCGAAGCGGCGATTGATGCCGTGCGCCGGATTATGCCGCGGCTAGATCTTGATGAGCGCACTATCCCGCAAGAAGTGCTCGATGATCTTTATGTCTGCCGCGACGATTTTCTATCGGCTCTAAAGCGCGTCCAACCCTCGGCCATGCGTGAGGTTATGGTGCAAATGCCAAAGACCGCTTGGTCGGATATTGGCGGCGTTAGCGATGCGATTGAGAAACTCAAAGAAGGGATCGAGCTGCCGCTCAAAAATCCTGACGCGTTTCGCCGTTTGGGCATACGCCCTGCCAAAGGCTTTTTGCTTTATGGCCCACCCGGCACAGGCAAGACTTTGCTCGCAAAAGCTGTCGCAAAAGAGGCAGAGGCCAATTTCATCTCGATGAAAAGCTCTGATCTTTTGTCCAAATGGTATGGCGAGAGCGAACAGCAGATCGCTCGCATGTTTAGGCGCGCTCGCTCTGTTGCGCCTTGCGTTGTCTTCATTGACGAGATTGACAGTCTGGTGCCAGCGCGTGGCTCTGGGCAGGGCGAGCCGCAGGTTACAGGCCGGGTGGTCAACACTATCCTTGCCGAAATGGACGGGCTGGAAGAGATGCAGTCGGTCGTTGTGATCGGTGCGACCAATCGGCCAACTCTGGTGGATCCTGCTTTGCTAAGGCCGGGCCGCTTTGACGAGCTGGTTTATGTTGGCACGCCCGATAAAAAGGGCCGCGCGCATATTCTCAAAATCCATACCAAGAATATGCCGCTCGCTAAGGATGTGGATTTGGCCCATGTCGCAGGCAAGACCGCGCGCTTTACTGGCGCCGACTTAGAAGATGTCGTGCGCAGGGCAGGGCTGAACGCGCTACACCGTGTTGGCAATTCGGTCGAGAAAGTGTCTGCGATTGACTTTACCGAAGCGCTTAAAGACTCGCGCGCAACCGTCACTGCTAAGATGGAGGCGGAGTATCGCAAGATGCGCGGTGTTCTCAAAAAGCGTGCGGTCGAAACGCAGCCCATCGGCTTCGTCCATGATGGCATGGTGGAGCCGACGCGGGACAAAAA
>CAZTFZ010000181.1:0-3931 GCA_964613105.1 uncultured Porphyrobacter sp.
TTGTCATAGCGATCTTCCATCGCCCAGCCGCGCGATTGCTTCATCACTTGCTTCGACACACGAACCGCCAGCGGGCCGTTCGCGGCGATTTTCGCAGCCAATTCCATCGCGCCATCCAATGCTGAGCCGTCAGTTACAGTGTTGATAAGGCCAAGCTCATAAGCGCGCGGTGCGCCGATAAACTCACCTGTCAGCGCCAATTCCATGGCGATCCGCTCCGGAATTTGATCGGGCAGCATCATCACGCCGCCAGCTGCTGCGACAAGGCCGCGTTTCGCTTCTGGAATACCAAATTTTGCGCCAGCACTGGCCACAACCAAATCGCAGGCGATCATCAGCTCAAGACCGCCAGCAAGCGCATAGCCTTCGACAGCTGCGATCAACGGCTTTTGCGGAGGAGCTTGCACCACGCCGCCAAACCCTCGGCCTTCAACGCTAGGGGTTTCGCCGCGCAAAAAGCCTTTAAAATCCATTCCTGAACAAAAAGTGCCGCCAGCCCCAGTCAACACGCCAACCCGCAAATGATCTTCTGCATCAAGCCGGTCCATTGCAGCAGCGATCGCTTCTGATGCTGCCTTGGTCATAGCGTTTTTAGCTTCTGGACGGTTGATCGTAACGATCAGAACGCCGTCACGCTCTTCCGTCAATACTTCTTGGGTCATGTGGATATATCCTCTCGCAGGTTCATTCATTGTTTTGGCCAGTCACTAAGCGGGCGAGGCCCTTTAGCACCACAGCGCTTGCACCCTTGCTGGACAAGGTTTACGCAAACGTCAACTAAGATTCGCAATTTGATCGGAAGAGGAAAAATAATGGCCGAAGCATATATCGTTGATGCAGTGCGCACTCCGCGGGGTATTGGCAAATCAGGCAAGGGCGCGCTTGCGCATATGCATCCGCAGCATTTGGCCGCTACGGTTTTGAAAGCCATTGCTGAGCGCAACTCGCTCGACACAGCGACCGTAGGCGATGTCGTGTGGTCAACCTCCAACCAAGAAGGCAAGCAAGGTGGTGATTTGGGCCGGATGGCGGCGCTGGATGCTGGCTATGATGTGAAATCATCGGGCATGACGCTCGACCGTTTTTGTGGCGGCGGCATCACCGCAGTCAATCTGGCCGCAGCACAAGTGATGTCTGGCATGGAAGATTGCATCGTTGCAGGCGGCACAGAAATGATGAGCTATGGCAATGATCTTGGCAAAGCGAAGATGCAGGCCGGTTTTGCCCCACGATTGATGGGCGCAGGGAATGAGCGTCTGGCAGCAGCGCACCCGCAATCCCAGCAGGGCATTTGCGGCGATGCAATCGCGACAATCGAAGGCTTCACTCGCGAAGAATTGGATATGGTTGCGTTCAAAAGCCAAGAAAACGCCGCCAAAGCCATTGAGGAAGGCGCGTTTGACAAATCCATCGTTCCGGTTCTCGATGACGATGGCAATGTCGTGCTCGACAAGGAAGAATTTCCAAAGCCCGGCACCACGATGGAAGTTCTTGGCGGTCTGCCCGCCTCATTTGAAAAGATGGCCGATATGTCCATGGGCGAAGGCCAGCCGACTTTCAAAGAAATGGTCAATCAGAAATATCCTGACGTTGATATTCAGCACTTCCACGGCCCGGGCAATTCATCGGGTGTGGTCGATGGCGCAGCCGCTGTGTTGGTCTGCTCTAAAGACTATGCTGAGAAGAACGGCCTCAAGCCGCGCGCTCGGATCGTTGCCACAGCCAATATGGGCGATTGCCCGACTTTGATGCTGAACGCGCCTGTTCCTGCGGCCAAGAAAGTGCTCGAAAAGGCTGGTTTGACGACAGATGATATTGATCTGTTTGAAATCAACGAAGCCTTTGCAGTCGTCACAGCGAAGTTCATGAAGGACCTCGATCTTGGCTGGGACAAGGTCAATGTGAACGGCGGCTCTATCGCTTTGGGCCACCCCATTGGCGCAACCGGTTCGATCCTGATCGGCACCATCGTTGACGAGCTGGAGCGCCGCGAAGAACGCTATGGCCTCGTTACAATGTGCGCAGCGGGCGGCATGGCTCCTGCGATCATTGTTGAGCGGGTTGACGGTTTCGTCGACTGATAGCTTGCTGCATTGCGTTTGGGGCTTACAGTAAGGCCCCATGCGGGGTGATCTGTGAAGAATAATGGCGCTTGGCGCTTCGCGGTGGATCGCGGCGGCACATTTACCGATGTCGTCGCGATCACCCCTGATGGAACGCTTGTTACTGATAAGCTCCTCTCGGTAGCCCCAGAACACTATCCCGACGCCGCGAGCGAGGCTGTCCGGCGGCTAATGGCGCGGCATGGGCAAGCGCCCATTTCAGACATGCGGATTGGCACAACCGTGGCCACCAATGCCCTTTTAGAACGCAAGGGCGAACGCACTGCGCTGGCCATTACCGCAGGCCTAGGCGACACATTGCGCATCGGCACTCAGGCGCGGCCCGACATCTTTGCGCGCCGCATCATTCTGCCCGAGCAATTGGCCGAGCGCGTGGTTGAGATTACCGAGCGTGTCGGCGCCGATGGCACGGTGCTCACCACGCTGGATGAGGATGCTGCAAGGAGGGCTTTTAATAGCCTTCGCCAAGACGGCATTTCCTCCATCGCCATCGCTCTTATTCATGGGTGGCAATTTACCGATCACGAGGCAAAGCTTGCAGCCATTGCGCGAGAAGCAGGCTTTACGCAGGTCAGCGTCAGCCACCAGATCGCGCCGCTCATCCGGCTTGTCCCGCGCGGCGATACTTGCGTGGTTGATGCCTATCTCTCGCCCGTCTTACAGCGCTATGTCGAAGGCTTGGAGGCCGAATTGCCAGCGGTAGAGCATTTGCGCTTCATGCAGTCCAATGGCGGCTTGGCTGAGGCGAGCAGCTTTTGCGGGAAAGACGCCATTCTATCAGGGCCAGCGGGCGGTGTTGTTGGCATGGTCGCAGCCAGCAAACCCCTAGGCTATGAGCGGCTGATCGGTTTCGACATGGGCGGAACCAGCACCGATGTCGCGCATTATGCTGGCGAGTTTGAGCTGACCGGCGACAGCGTGATTGCGGGCGTCAGAATAGCTGCGCCAATGATGCATATTCACACGGTTGCAGCCGGTGGCGGCTCGATTTGCAGCTTTGATGGCACGCGCTTTCGCGTGGGGCCAGACAGCGCTGGCGCAGACCCCGGCCCTGCCTGCTATCGCAAAGGCGGTCCCTTGACCGTCACCGATTGCAACGCCTTTTTGGGCCGGATTGATCCGCAGTTCTTTCCGAATGTCTTTGGCGAAGCTGGCAATGAGCCGCTTGATCCCAATGCAGCGCGCGAAGCATTGGAAGGCATCCAAGCCGCAATGCCTACCCCCCTTCCCCTGACTGAAATTGCAGAGGGTTTCCTCGATATTGCGGTCGACAATATGGCCAATGCCATCCGCAAGATCAGCATCGCGCGCGGATATGATGTGACGCAATATGCGCTCGCTTGCTTTGGCGGTGCTGGCGGTCAACATGCCTGCCGCGTTGCCGATGCGCTTGGCATAGAGACCGTGCTCATCCACCCGCTTGCAGGAATGTTGTCGGCCTATGGGATCGGCATCGCATCTGTAAAAGCGATCCGCGAGAAGAGCCTCGTCCAGCCTTTGGATGAGACATTTGCCGATGCGCTTGGCGCATTGGAAGAGGCCGCACGCCGTGACCTGATTGATCAGGCTATCCCTGAAGAAGCGATCACAATCAGCCGCCGCGCAAAGCTAAGGTTTGCTGGCAGTGACAGCATGATCACCCTCGCCTGTGACACTGTGGAGGCAATGTCAGCGGTTTTTCGAAAAGAGCACCGGGCCCGCTTTGGCTATAGCGATGAGGATGCCCCAATCATTCTTGAGGCGCTCAGCATAGAAGCGTCGAGCGCGGGCGCCAAAGATAGCGCCAGAGATAGCGAGCTTAGCGCCGC
>CAZTFZ010000182.1:0-3882 GCA_964613105.1 uncultured Porphyrobacter sp.
TGTGATTCAAAATCTACTGGTGGCGCTCTCAATAGTTCCAAGCGGGGCCAATCAGAAGGCGTCTGATTGCGGAACCAAGTGTATTGCCGCTTTGCATATTGGCGTGTGGCGGTTTGGCCAGCGACGATCGCTTCATCGCGCGATAGCTGCCCTTGCAAAAGGCCCACTATCTCTCGCACTCCAATCGCGCCCATGACGGGCAGGCCAGCGCCTAGTTTATGTTTGAGCAGGGCTGCGACTTCCTCAACTGCGCCATGGTCGAGCATTTTAACAAAGCGCCTGTTGCACCGCTCATAGAGCCACTCACGCATCGGCAATAGGATGAGTGGGTGCAGCGTAACATCCTGCGCGATCCCACCTTCCTTATGCGCTTGCCAATCGCGCAAAGCCCGCGCGGTTGATCGCACGACTTCCAAAGCGCGCGCCATACGCTGCGTGTCTTTTGGGGCGAGCCGCTCGGCAGCTTCTGCGTCTTCGGTAAGCAACGCTTTGTGCAATTCCTCCGCCGATAAGCCCCTTACTTCCTCGCGGATTTGCGGATCAATTGCGGGAATGGGCGCTATCCCATCGAGAAGCACTTGGAGATACATTCCCGTTCCGCCCACCAGAATTGGCACTGCGCCATTTGCATGGGCTTTGCTGATTTCAGATTTGGCGCGCGCTGCCCAATCAGCGGCAGAGCAGGCGTCCGACCCGTCCCACTCGCCGAACAAGACATGCTCCACCCCGCGCATTTCTTCGGTGTCGGGCCGAGCAGAGAGCACTTGCAAATCGCGATAGACTTGCGCGCTATCGGCATTGATCACCACGCCTCGCGATCCGCGCTTTTCCAGAGCTAAGGCAAGCTCAACCGCCATTGCGCTCTTGCCGCTCGCGGTCGGCCCTGCAATGAGCGCAAGGGGTGGCTTAGAAGGATTGATAGCAATGCTCATCGCGCGTCTGATAGCAGAGAAAACCAGCCTCGAAAGCGGCTTAGATGCATGTTTGCAAAACCTTGATGGTGCAAGCTTGGTTCATGGCGCGGCTCAGCATGAACGCGGTGTCGTGCAAATCTCCGCGCCGGGTGGCAGCGCAACCGAATTGCGCTCGGCAATCGAGCAGCATTTGGGGCCAAGCGCTTTGCTTATCACCGACCATGAACCGGCTCTGCCCAAGCTGTTCGTCTCAGACATGGATTCGACCATGATTGGGCAGGAATGCATAGATGAGCTGGCTGATTACGCTGGCCTCAAGGATAAAGTTGCTGCGATCACAGAGGCGGCCATGCGCGGCGAGCTGGAATTTGCCGAGGCGCTTTTGGAGCGCGTGGCGCTGCTCAAAGGTTTGGACGAGAGCGCCATCACAGAATGCCTTGCCGAGCGCATCCGGCCAGAACCTGGCGCGCGCACGCTTGTGCAAACCTTCAAAGCCAAGGGCGCTCGCACAGTGCTAGTCACGGGCGGCTTTCACCATTTTGCAGATAGGGTCGCGCAGCAATTGGGTTTTGACCGAGTGGTTGGCAATCGCTTGGCTGTCCATAAGGGCAAGCTAACCGGCAAGCTCGATGGACCGATTAGCGACGGTGCGACCAAGCTTGCGACCTTGCGCGAAGAGGCGGCTGAGCTTGGAGGAAATGCGCGCGTTCTTGCAAGCGGGGACGGCGCGAATGACATCCCTATGCTAGAGGCAGCAGACTATGGCTTTGCTTATCATGCCAAGCCTGTCGCCCGCGTTGCGGCCAATGGCGTGCTTGATCACGGCGGTTTAACCAGCGTGCTGCAATTGCTGGCTATCGACGAAAGCGATTGGGTGACTGATTAAAGCCAGCTTGCTATCTGAGTGAGCGGCTTTTTCTTTACTGCATGGGCTGGCACAGTGGCCCCTTCGCTGGGATGGCCGACAACCACAACCATCAGCGGCTTTTCCCATTCGGGCCGCTCGCAAATATCCCGCAAGAAACCCATGGGCGAAGGCGTGTGGGTGAGCGTTGCGAGCCCTGCCTCATGCAAGGTGGTGATCAGCATGCCGCAAGCAATCCCGACGCTCTCATTGACGTAGTAATTTTGGGTCTTGCCGTCTTCGTGCATGCCGCCTTTGCGCTGGGCAAAGACCACAATCAGCCACGGCGCGGTTTCCAAGAAAGGCTTGTCCGCATCAGTTCCCAAAGTGCTGAGGGCGTCGAGCCATTCGTCGCTAGCCTTTGGGGCATCGCCATCTGCCCCGTAAAACCGCTTTTCCTCAGCCTCGGCTGCCTCGCGGATAGCGCGCTTTTTGTCATGTGAGGAAACGGCGGCAAAGTGCCATGGCTGATGGTTGGCCCCATTGGGCGCAGTGCCAGCTGCTTCTATTGCTGCCTCGATCACGTCTTGGCTGACCGGCGCATCGCTGAAAAAGCGGCAAGTGCGGCGCTGTTTCAAGCTGTCTCGAAGCTTGCAGGCTCGGCTGATGCTTTCCTCGTCAGAAACCGGGGGAAGGGCGTAAGGGATGCTTTCATGTTCGCGCATAGTGTGCACTTAACCCCGCGCGCTTTGCATTGGAATGGTTGAATTTGCCATGCTATTAACATTGCTGTAAATTGGACCTCGTAAGGAGCGAATATGTCTCGTCTTGATCTTCCAATTGTGCACCCTCAACGCAATGTCGTTGGCTTTCGCCCGATCAAGGCTTTGCGCCACTTTGGCCGTTTGGTGGCAGACAAAGAAGACACAGAGCAGGTCTTTCACATTATCGACTCGCTAAAGGGCACAAAGTCTCTTCGCCAAATGCGCAACTTCATTCCCACGCCCGAAGCCCAAGAGCTGCTGACACGCGATCAATATTTGCCAGACTATCTGGATGACCATGCTCGCTGGGCCGGTTGCGACACAAATTCGCTCGCGCAAAACTACATCCGTTTCATGCGGCGCGAGGGGCTCAGTGCTGCTGGATTGGTGGAGGAAAACCTCAAATTTCAAGCCAAGATCGACACATATGACGACTTATACGCTTGGTATATCAACCGATTGCGCGACACGCATGATCTGTTTCATGTGCTGACCAGCTATGGCCGCGATAGTCTGGGCGAGGTGTGCTTGCTCGGCTTTAGCTATGAGCAGAACCTCAATCCGGGCGTCTTGTTCATCGCCTATCTTGGCACGCGCGAGATCAACAAGACCTCTGGCGGGATTGCGCCTGTGTTCGATGCGCTGCGCGAAGGGCGGCGTTTGGGCCGAGAGGCAAAGAAGCTGGCTCATCAGGATATGCTGAAGCTTTTGCCCGAGGATATAGAAGCTGTTCGCGCTCAATTGAACGTGGGCGCGCCGACAATTTATCGTGATTGCCTCGCTCGGTTTGATGCTGCTGGCTACGATGGGCACATCCTGTCCAATGCCGATCAATCGGCTCCCGCGCAGGCGAAAGCTGCCTAAAAGGCGTTAGCGAGCATCTTTCGGGATCACGAATTTGATGGCTGACCATGTGTCATCCAGCGCCAATTCTTTCGTATCGAGATAGCCATTGGCTGCACCAATGCGTCGCACTGCGGCGTGATCGAGCGCTGTTTGGTCTTGCGGCCAGCTCACCCAGATTTGCCCATCCTTGGCCAAAGCGCCGCGCAATTGGGCAAATTTCTGCTCCAAATCCGCTGCATCGCTGACAAAGACATGGGCTGCATCCAGCCCGCCGAGCCGCACATCCGAAGGGCCTGTGACAAAGCGCAATTCGAAAGCATATTCGTCAATCTCGTCGATCAAATGCTCTGGCATGGCGTCGAACCAGCAGGCCTGCCCATCGCGCAGGTTTAGTTTGATCGCGAGTGGCTTGTCGGTTTGGGCTTCGGTCATCTCGCCATCATAGGAGCATCATGCGGCAGTCGCCATAGTCCACCGCCAAATGCCACAATGCGCCAAGCCCGAATGCGCGGAT
>CAZTFZ010000183.1:0-3873 GCA_964613105.1 uncultured Porphyrobacter sp.
ACGGCCCCAGCTGGCGCGGGTTACATCTATGAAGCTACCGGCAGCTATGACTGGATGTTCGTCATATCTCTGATCGTGCTCGGACTTGCCTTTTTCTGCGCGATAGCGCTCGCACCTCCAAAATCGCCTGAGGAAATCGTATCCGCCTGACAATCTGAAGGATCGATATAAAAGGCGCTATGCAGTGCACTGGCAAGTGGCCTGTTCGAGGGCCGAGCTGGCGAACCTTAGAGGTCATCAATTTCATCAGTGGTCTGTTCGCGGTCCGCTAGCCTATTGATCGATAAAGGGAGACGCGAATAAATGGCATCAATCGACGCGCATACAATCAAGGTGTTGCAATCGCTTCGGAGAGAATTGATGCATGAATTGCGCCCAGAACTTGGCGATCAGGGCGCACAAGCGAAAGCTGATATGCTAGGGACTATCCTTGGCTTTTTAGCAGAAGACTTGGATAATCCCAGAGCAGAAGAAGAGAGCTTTGAGGCTGAATTTGCGCGGCTAACAGGAGAGCCCGCCAATGTGGCCGCTTCCCTAGAGGCGGCAAACACCCAAATTGTCGATCAAGAAGTCGAAGCCTCAGCCGAGCGCATGGACGCCTTTTTCGCAGAGCAAATGGGCGGCGGAAAAACGCAGAATATTTCGCGCATCACTGGTGGGTTTTCAAAGGACAGTTTCTTCCTCGACTATTTGGATCGTGACGGCACATTGATAGAAACCGTATTGCGCCGCGACATGCCGTTTGGTCCGGCTGACAATACGGTTCTGGATGAATATGCATTGCTTGAGAAACTCTTCCCCCATGATGTGGGGGTCGCTCGGCCAGTAATCTGCGAAGCCAGCACTAAATTCATCGGACAGCCCTTCATCCTGTCAGAACGGGTGAAGGGGATCGACCGCTATGACGAAAAAGAAGACGACAAAGCCAAATTGGCCGATGTTTGGGGCCAGCTGGCCAATTTGGTCGCTCGGCTCCACAGTCTTGATCCTGAAAAGAGCGAGTTGAAAGTTGCCAAAAATCCGCAAGACCAACTGCATGCCTATGTGAAGCAGTGGGAGGACCAGTGGCAACGCTATAAGGTCGAAGACAGCGCAATTCTCTCAGCTGGCTTTGCTTGGCTCTATGATAACTTGCCCAGCCAGATTGAACGGATCAGCGTCGTTCATGCCGACATTGGTTTTCACAATGTGTTGGTGGACGAGGGGAAGATCACGGCTTTGCTCATCTTGGCGATCCAGTTGAAGATCTTGGATACTTCCGTCAATTTGTGCAGGACGATGCGGATTGGGCCAGGTTCTTGCGGCAATATCAGGCTGCAGGCGGCGTTGAATATCGCGAAGAAAATGCCCGCTTCTATGAAATCTGGTGTTCATTGCGCAATGCGGTTTGCTGCATGACGGCGTGGTGGGGCTATCGCAATGATCGATATAGCGCGATGAAAATGCCTTACATGGGTGTGGTTTTATATCGGCACTTTTTGACCGAATTGGCCACCAAATTGACCGGTATTTCTAAATAGCCAGTTTTATCAAATAGAGAGGCTTGCAAATTGACATTAGTAACAGAGCAAGACGATTATCTGCACCCACCGGGTAACCATGATCGCTGGTGGACCGAGACATATTGGTTTTCATTCGATGACCCGAAAAGCAAGATTTCCGGCCATTTTTATCCGACATTGCGCACCAATTTAGGGGTGTCAGGTCTTTCTGTTATGCTTTGGGGTCCTGACGACGATGCCCCTTGGAGTTGCCCATATTCGCGCACCCAATGGCACTTACCGCCGCCGGTTGTCGGAAAAAATACGCTTGAACTGGATTTCCTGAAATATGAGATTATCGAGCCGATGACCAAATATCGGGTCTTGTACAATGACCCAGATAAATATGTGGCGGATTTGGAATATACAGCGCTTGCACCAGCCGCCGCTTTACCCAGCGGGAGCTTATATTCTGGCCACATCGATCAGGTTATGAAAGTGCAAGGTGAGCTGATATTGCATGGCCAGAAAATTGATCTTGATTGCTTTGCCATGCGGGATCGCAGCTGGGGCGCTTGCTCTGATTTAGAAAATGGCTCAGAAGCGTTTTATTTTTATGGGATCAATGGCTCAGAGCAATTCCTTTTGATTTGCCGCGAAGTCGAAGGCCAAATGCATGCGCTTGGTTTCCTAAATCGCGATGGGAAGCACGCTAAGGTCAAGACAGCGAAAATGGAAAGGTCCTTGGATGATAGGGGCCGACCAATTGGCGCGAGCTTTGATCTGGTGGACGAATTGGGGCGCGATCTTAGTTTGCGTGGAGAGATGGAAAACCATTTTGCCATGCAGGCGAACCCGCATCAATTCGCATGGATTAGCCTTTGCAATTGGAACAATGGCCAGATGCATGGCGAGTTTCAAGAAGTGGTCGGGCGCAATGGACTGGCACGCAGGGCTGGACTGAAGTTTCAAGGATGACAGCCTCCAGCGAAGCTATCACAAAATTACAGAATAGACTGTTTTAGAAGGAGAATATTCGTGCCGTCACAATCGACTATCAACATTTTCGACCCCGCAGTCCTTAGCGATCCTTATGATGCATATGAGGAACTTCGCGCTGGCCCTGCCTTGCATTTTGTTCCTGCAATGAATGTGCACGTGGCAACACGCTATGAGATCATTCGGGAAATCATCAGGGACACAAAGACATTCTCAAGTGAATATGCGGTTTTCTTTGATCAGATGCTGGCTGCAGGTATGGCATCGGCAACGCCTGAGGTCCGGACAGAGCTGGAACGTCTTGAAAAGCAGATCATCCCGCCTGTCCCAACGATGCTCACTTTGGACGAGCCAGGCCATACGCGCTATCGCTCGCTCGTCAGTGCGCTCTTTACGGCAAGGGAAACGCGAAAATCCGAAGCCGCCGTCCGGCAGGTTGTCGACGAAACAATAGCTTCCCTTGGTGATGTTAACTCTATGGATTTTGTGGAGAGCTTTGCCGCTCCAATCCCTTTGAGAGTCATAGGTCAGCGACTGGGGATCCCCGAAGATGACGTGCCGATGTTCGATCGGGGCGCAACAGCGGCGGCCAGCGGTTTGCGGTTAACCCCTCTGACAGGCGATCAAATGATCGAGCGCGCTCAGACTGCCGTTGATCTGCAAGAACTCTTGGTTCGGTTGATCGAAGAGCGCCGAAGTGATCCGCAAGAGGATATGATCTCCATTCTGGCAAACTCCAAGCTGGAAGATGAGAATCGCTATCTCGATCATGCCGAAATTCTCAGCATACTCGGACAGTTTCTCGTCGCAGGGCATGAGACGACGACAAGTGCGTTTGGATGGGCAATGTTGCTGCTCTGCAAAAACCCTGAGATCGAAAGCCAAATAGCGTCAGACGCTAAAATGCTCGCTACATTTGTCGAAGAGGCCCTGCGCTTAGAGGCACCAGTTCAAGGTTTGCCGCGACTTGTTGCCAAAGACACGCAGGTCGAAGGTTATGAGCTCAAGGCCGGAGATATTGTCTTCCTACGCTATGGTTCGGCCAATCGGGATGAGCGCAAATTTGATGATGCCGATAGCTACGACCTTAACCGCAAAAAAGCCGGGGCTCATTTTGCATTTGGAGGAGGCGTCCATGCATGTATCGGTGCGCCGCTATCCCGTCAGGAATTGAACCTTGGTTGGGAAGCTCTTTTGCAGCACGGCAAGAACTTTCGCCTATCAGAAGGCAAGCCCGAGCCAGAGGCCGAAATGAGCTTTATCCTGCGGAATTTGCCCGAGCTGCATGTCGAATTTGATTTGCGTTGATCGCTAATTGGCTAACTAACTCGCAGGCCTGCTTTCGGAATGAAGCGGAAGTTGGCGACTGTGGGTTTGAATGTCCGCTCCCACC
>CAZTFZ010000184.1:0-3787 GCA_964613105.1 uncultured Porphyrobacter sp.
TCCAGCATCAAGCCAGCGGTTGCCTTTGCGCTGCCGACAACGCCGGGGATGCCTGCGCCTGGATGCGTGCCAGCGCCGACGAGATAGAAGTTCTCAATCCTGTCATCGCGGTTGTGCCCGCGCATATAGGCGCTTTGCCACAAGACCGGCTCTAGGCTGAAGGCGCTGCCCATATGGGCGCTAAGGTCGGTTTGGAAATCCTTGGGCGTATAGCTGAACTTGGTCACAATCCGCTCGTGAATGTCAGGGATTAAGCGGCGGCCAATCTCGTCCAAAATCCGCTTTTCAAAGACCGGTGCCATCTCTTCCCAATTGAGCGCAAGCTTGCCCAAATGCGCAACCGGAACAAGCGCATAAAATGTGCTCATGCCTTCAGGCGCAACGCTGGGGTCGGTCACGGTCGGGTGGTGCAAATAGATCGAGAAATCGGCTGGCAAAACGCCGTTTTTGTAAATGTCATCGACGAGGCCCTTATAGCGCGGGCCGAATAGAATCATGTGATGTGGGATGCCCGGCCATGTGCCTTTGAGGCCGAAATGGACCACAAATAGGCTTGGCGAGAAGCTCTTTTTGGCAAGCGATTTGGCGTAATCTGGCCCGCGTTTGGAGCCTGACAGCAAATCCTTATAGCTGTGCATGATGTCGGCATTGCTGGCGACCGCATCAAAGCGCTGTTTAAAGCCGCTCTTGGTTTCAACCTCGCTTGCGCGCGTGCCAAAGGTGTGGACTTGCTCCACTGGATCACCGACGCGCATCGTGCCGCCTAGGCGTTCAAAATGGGCGACCATCCCTGCAATCAAGCGGTTCGTGCCTCCGCGCGCCCACCACACGCCGCCGTCTTTTTCAAGCTTATGGATGAGAGCATAAATCGCGCTCGTTTTCATCGGGCTGCCGCCGACCAGCAGCGAGTGAAAGCTGAACGCCTGCCTCAGCCGCTCGTCCTCAATATATTTGCTGACCATGGAATAGACGCTGCGCCATGCCTGTTTCTTGGCAAGCGCTGGGGCGGCTTTCAGCATGGATTTAAAGTCGAGGAAGGGCACATGGCCAAGCTTCACATAACCCTCTTCATAGACACCTGCGGCATAGTCCAAAAAGCGTTGATAGCCTGCAACATCGGCTGGGTTTAGCTTGGCGATCTCGTCGAACAATTCCTCCTCATCATTGGAATAGTCGAAATTGGTGCCATCGGGCCAATTGAGCCTGTAAAACGGCATGACCTTCATGAGATCAACGTCTTCTGCCATGTCGTGGCCGGTCAGCTCCCACAATTCGCGCAGGCAATCAGGATCGGTGATGACGGTCGGGCCGCCATCAAAGGTAAAGCCATCCCGCTCCCAATAATAGCCGCGACCGCCCGGCCTATCGCGCGCTTCGATCACCGTCGTTGCAATGCCCGCTGATTGCAGCCGAATAGCGAGCGCAAGCCCGCCAAAACCTGCGCCAATCACGCAAGTGCTGCGGCCCGTTGGTTCAGGAATGAAAGGGCCGATGGTGTGAGAAGCGTCTTTGGTGATGCTTTTATTCGGAGCGTTCATGTCTATCCTCTAGAACGAGTGGTGTGCCTTTGCCAAGCAGTGCGGCAATTGCCTTGCCGATAGCTACGGGCGGACGCCCTGTAAGGATGCGCATTTTGTCAAAATGGGTTGAGCGGGCTGCGTAAAACCGCTCGATCAGCTTTTCTTGAAGGCGATAGAAGCGCTCAAAAATGATATAGCGCTTGTCTGGCTCAGCTGCATCAAACAGCATCCGGCCAAGCGCTCGGTAATAGCGTGTACTGCGCCAATGGCTCTGAGCTCGCTGGCTCACAAATTGCGCGAGCTCATCGGCGGGCAGATCGGCAGCTCGCGCAATCGCAAGCGCGTTTTCAGCCGCAATCGGCAATGTGTAGCTTGTCAGCGGATGCGAAAAGAGGCCGCGCGCTCCGGCTAGCGATACGCCGTTTTTCGCAAAGCGGTTGCGGTGAGCCTCTCCATCGCCAGCGGTCACAACCGGCAAAACGCCCGCTTCTTGGGCTATGACCTCGCCATGCCAGCCTTGCGTTTCGGCATAGGCTAGGGTGCGGCCTGACAATAATTCGCGGTCCAAAACCGGGCTATCAACGTAATAAGTATCCTCGACGAAGATTTCTGTCGGCGATAGCGGCAGGGAATAGACAAAGCGAAAGGCGCCATGCTGCGCTACGGTGGCATCCATAATGATCGGGCGAGTTTGGCCATGCGGCTTATGAGTGCGGATATGCTGGCCCAAAAACACTTGCCAACCGCCTGAAAGGTCGGGTGATGGGGCAAAATCACGCGTATCGATAATGCGCGTGGCTTGAATAGTTTCTCCGCTATCTAAGGTCAGGCAATTGGCATTGAGCGAGGCAATTTTGCTGCCTGTCTGAATGGCGCTTTGCGGCAAAATCTGGCGCAGCTTTGCGTCGAAATCGCGGCTCGCCAAGGAACGATAGGGGCTGGCAAGAATGCGGTTGTGCTTGGGAAAGCGGACTTCGTAACCGGTCTGCCACTCTGCGGCAGGGAAAACCGACAAAAGCGTTCGAGCCTCATCACTCAGATCGCTGGGAAACCAGCTCCAGCGGTGGTTGCCGCCATAGCTATCGCCTGCTTCGAACAGACCAAGCGCAAGCTGCGGGTGAGCGCGGTGGATCGCGAGAGCCAAAAGCCCGCCTGCCAGCCCGCCGCCGACGATTGCGATGTCAAACCTGCCCGATGTCATTCCATGCATCACCTAGGCCGGGATTTGCACTTGGGCAATGGGAGCTCTTGTCCTACATGCCTCGGCTATTGGCTCGCGATGCGCCACCAGTTTGGGGCAGTCTAGGCGTTTTCGCCAGGAGAGGATTTTGACCATGGTTTTGCGTGCTGCTTTTGGGGCTGCTTTTATTGGTTTGGCTAGCGCGATTTTGTCGCCAAGCGCTGCCTTGGCGCAAGAGGCGAATGGGCAGGCCAATGATGTGGCCGATCCGCCCTCTGCCACATCACCATCGGCAGGACGCCCCCAATCAGCAGGCCCGCCATTTACGGGTGGCTCGCGTCCAAAATCGGTGTTCGATGGCGATTGGATATCGCTTGGCATTGGGCTCGGCCTTAGCCCCAGTTACGACGGTTCGGACAATTACACCGTCTTTCCTTTGCCGGTCATTCGCGGAGAATTGGGCGGAGTGGGCATTGCGCCTAGGCCAGCAGGCCTAGCGCTGGACTTTATCAAGGATGCGCCGCGCGCAAAGGTGAAATTCGCCATTGGCCCCGCTTTGCGTGTGCGCAGCGACCGTGTGAACAATATCCAAGATGATGTGGTTGAGGCGGCTGGCAGGCTCGATCGCGCGGTTGAGATCGGGCCGTCTTTGGGGGTCAGCTTTGGCGGGTTGATTAGCCCTGTTGATAGCCTGACGATCAGCAGCGATGTGCGCTGGGATATTGCGGGCGCTCATGAGGGCATGGTGGTGGAGCCTTCCATCACCTATTTTAGACCCGTGACGCGCGCGACGGCTGTGTCTTTGTCGCTTTCCACAAGCTGGGTCGATGATAGTTTTGCAGACACTTATTACAGCGTCAGCCCAGCGCAGTCTGCGGCCAGCGGCCTTGATGAATTTACGGCTGATGGCGGGTTTAACAGTGCGGGCGTAAACATGCTGATCGCGCATGATTTTGACGGCAATGTGCTGAACGGCGGATTGGGCGCGGTGATCATCGCAGGCTATTCGCGGCAATTGGGCGATGCTCGCAGGACGCCTTTCACCAGCGAGCGCGGCAGCGCTAACCAATGGCTGATTGGCGCTGGG
>CAZTFZ010000185.1:0-3769 GCA_964613105.1 uncultured Porphyrobacter sp.
GCTTTGCCGGGCTTTCGTTTAGGCTGGAATATGCTGGCTGGTATTCCAATGCTGATCCCTTCGTTTATGTATGAAGGGGTCCACACGCTGCATCACAAACGCACGCAATATGGCACGGTGGCCGATCCAGAATACCTGCCCTTGGCGCTTATGAAGCCATGGAGCCTGCCCGGCTTTGTTCTGGTCGCTATCTTGTTGCCATTTGCGCTGATTGTGCGTTCTGCTTTGCTTGTTCCGCTGGGGGTGATTGTGCCGCCTTTGCGCAGGCTGGTCTGGCAGCGCTTTTCTTCATTGGCGATCAACCCCGATTTCAGGCGAGGACAGCCTGAAGCGAAGCTCGCCCGCCGGGTCATTTGGCAAGAGGGAGCGGCAAGCATTTGGGCGCTGGCTCTTATTGCCAGTACGCAAGTTTTTGGCTGGGCGCCTCTGCTGACGGCCATCGCGATTTTGTCGCTCACTGCTCTCTTAAATCAATTGCGAACTTTGGTTGCCCATTTGTGGGAGAATGAGGGCGAGGCGATGACAGTGACTGCGCAATTCCTCGACAGCGTTAATGTGCCGCCGCCCGGGCCTCTTGCAGAGCTGTGGGCGCCTGTGGGCTTGCGTTACCATGCGCTGCATCACTTGATGCCTTCGCTGCCCTATCATGCTTTGCCCGAGGCTCATCGCAGGCTCAATGTGCAGCTTGGGGAGCAATCGACCTATCGCCAAGCCAATCACAGCGGAATGTCAGGGCTGATTGCCCGTATTGCGCGCAGCACGATGAAGCGGGGCTAGTGAGCCTCCCAGAGTTTGGCTCCCAGAGTTAGGCTAAGGGGCTAGATTTCAACTCAGGAACTGGATCATCGCGCAGCGCCTGTCGCATGGCAGGCCGTGCTGGTGTTCATCTTCCAATTCAGCTTTGAGGCGAGGGTGACTGTCCAAATCGCTCACTTCAACAAAGCCGAGCCTTTGGTAAAACGGTCCATTCCAATTGAGATCGCGAAAGGTGGTCAGCGTTAGCGCTGCAAACCCTGCATTGCGCGCGTCAATTATGCAGGCACGCAGCAACCCTTCGCCAATGCCCTGTTGCTGAAATTCGGGCAGCACATCCATTTCCCAAATATGCAGTTCGCGGCCAAAAGGCTGGCTTGCAAGAAAACCGATGACGCGGTTTTCATCATCTTTGCCGCCTTCTGATTTGGTGCTGATGGCAGTCAGGCAATGCCCGCGCGCGATGAATTTGCGATGTTCCTCGGCGGTCCAAAGGTCGTGTGGATCAAAATCAGGCAGGTCGTCTTGATCGGTGAATAGCGCGCTCGCCGCCAGTTCTATCGCTGGGAAAAACTCAGCGTCTTGCGCCTGCGCGAGGCGCACGGACCACGCATCATCGCTCATTCTTCGGTCCGGATGAGAACGGTCTCACCGATAAAGAAGAACAGAATGAACGGCGCCCAAGCCGCCAAAAAGGGCGGATAGCCGCCAAAACTGCCCATCGCGAGCGAGGCATTATCGACCACGAAATAGGCAAAGCCTAACCCCATGCCGGCAATCGCGCGGATCAGCAATTGACCCGATCGAGCGAGGCCAAAGGCAGCGATTGACCCCAGCAATGGCATCAAGAGCGACGACAAAGGACTGGCCAATTTGTGCCACCATTTGGCCCGCAATTCATCCGTTCGCCGTCCCACGCTTTCATAACGGTCAATCGAATTTGCCAGCTCAAAAAAGCCCTGAGTGTCGGGGTCGACACTTGCCAGATCCACCTGCGCAGGGGAAATGCCTTGCCCAACGACAACGCTCTCTAGCGCGCTGTTGCCAGCGGTTTGCACCTCGAATTTCACTGCATCTTGAAGCTGCCAACCGGGGCCTGCGTAGGTCGCACTTGGCGCGCGTATCTGGTTCAGAATGATCCCTTGCTGGCTGCGCTCATACCAAGTCACATTTTGCATCACGATGGCCTCGCCCGTGCCAGTTAGCGCAGATGCAGACAGGACATGAGTGCCGTCGGTAAGAAAGATATTGCCGCGTTCATTATTGGCCTCAGGGATGAGGCCATATTCGCTCGCTTCCCAGCTCTTGAGAGAGGTGGTGGCGCGGGTCACAATCCGCTCGTTAAAGGCGAAGCTTACACAAGCGATAAGCGCGGCTGTCAGAACCAGCGGAGCGAGCACTTGGTGGGCGGAAAGGCCAGCGGCTTTCATCGCAACGACCTCGCTATTTTGGTTGAGCCCGACCAGCAAGATGAGCGTCGCGAGCAGCACTGAATAGGGCAGGAAGCTCTCGATTAATTGCGGGATCCTAAGCCCCGCATAGCGCAGCAGTTCTGCCTGACCATTGCCTTCAACCGCTAGAATATCGCCGCTGGTTGAAAGCAGGTCGAGCATCATCAAGACCAGCACCAGCATCACCAGAACTGCCAAAATGCGCGCAATGAACAATTTCGCCAGATAGAGCGTCAAGGTGCGCGAGGGGAAAAAGTCTAACTGCATTGATTATGCGCCCTATTCCGCCGGCGAGACATGCATGTCGGCGCGCGAAGGACGGCTGCGCTTGAACAGTCGGCCGACGAGCTTGCTCAATTTGGCAAAGCCTGTTTCCAGCGCTCCAATCGCTTGTCCGCCGGGCACGTAGGTGACGCGGTAATACATCCAGACGATAAGCACAGCAAAGACCGCAAAAGGCCCCCATAGCGCCAAGAAGGGGTCTATCCGGCCAAGGGCTGCGACATCCTCGCCATATTGATTGATCTTGTGATAGGAGACCACCATCACGATCGAGACAAAGACGCCCAGCGCGCTGCTCGATCGTTTGGGCGGGATCGCCAAGGCAACAGCCAAAAGCGGCATCAGCGCCATCATTACTACCTCGACTAAGCGGAAATTGAAGCTGGCTTGGCTGGCATCGCGCTTTGCCTCTGTTTGATCGCCGCTCCAACCGATTTGCAGCAATTCGGGCAGGATATATTCCCGCTCTGCATCGCCTCGGTCGCGGAATTCTTCAATTGCGGGCAAATCTATCGGCAGATCATGGCGAGTGAAGGACAGGACACGCGGTGTTTGGGTGCCAGTGTCTTGGACAATCGTGCCATCGGTTAGCCGAAGGATGATCGTGTCGGGGCTGTCATTGGTGGCAAGGAATGAGCCTTCGCGCGCAGAGATCGACAAAACTTGGCCGCGCTCATTGGCGACGCGGGCAAAAATGCCCTTCAAGTCGCGCCCGTCATTCTCGCTTTCCTCAATCCGTAAAGCCATTCGGTCAGCCAAAGTGGTGAACTCTCCCACTTTGATCGATGCACCAAGAGCACCTGACCGCAGTTCATATTCGAGTTGCTCGTAATAATAGCGGCTGACCGGCTGGACATAGAAAACCAGCGCCACATTGGCCGCCATCAAGACGGCGGTGATGATATACGGCATGCGCAACAGGCGCCCATAGCCCATGCCAACCGCGCGCAATACATCAAGCTCGCTGGTGGTGGCCAATTTGCGAAAGGCAAGCAAAGTGCCAAGCAATAGCCCCAGCGGAATGGCAAGGCTGGTGTATTCTGGGATCAGCGCTCCGAGCATTTTGAACACGACGCCAATAGGGCCGCCTTCTACCGCGACGAAATCGAAAAGACGGCGCATTTTGTCGAGCAAGAGCAGCGATGCGGCAAGCGCAAACACGCCGAGCATAGGCACCAGCACGAGCCGGAAAATATAGCGATCAATGCGCGGAAGAAATGCGAACACGAATGGCGCGCCCTTAGTGACAGGAAGAGGCTTGCCTACGCTCTAGCCAAAAAAAG
>CAZTFZ010000186.1:0-3762 GCA_964613105.1 uncultured Porphyrobacter sp.
CACTCCAGAGGAGTTAGAATACAATGTCACGTCGTCGTCAGCCCCCTAAGCGGGAAATTCTGCCAGACCCAAAGTTTGGCGATAAGATTTTGTCGAAGTTCATGAACAACCTCATGCTCGATGGTAAAAAGTCCACTGCAGAGCGTATTGTTTACGGCGCTTTGGATACGGTTGAAGCCAAGGCCAAAACCAATCCGGTAGAGCTGTTTCACGCAGCGCTGGAAAACATTGCGCCGCAAGTTGAAGTGCGCAGCCGCCGTGTTGGTGGTGCGACCTATCAGGTTCCGGTTGAAGTTCGCCCAGAGCGTGCTCAGGCTCTCGCGATCCGCTGGATGATCTCAGCTGCGCGTGGCCGTGCTGAGACAACCATGTCAGCACGCCTTTCGGGCGAGCTGATGGATGCCGCCAACAATCGCGGCAATGCTGTTAAAAAGCGCGAAGATACGCACCGGATGGCCGATGCCAACCGCGCATTCTCGCATTATCGTTGGTAACAGATTGTGCATAGGGCTGGGGGCTAGTCTTCCGGCTGTCACAATTGTGACTATATGGGCAGGCTCGTCCCCATGGCGACCTCCCTCCCGCAGGCCTCGGCATTCAACCGCCTAGGCAAGCATACGCGTTAAGGAATTTGATTATGGCCCGCGAATATCCGCTGGAGCGTTATCGTAATATCGGCATTATGGCGCATATTGACGCCGGTAAAACGACGACCACCGAACGTATCCTCTATTACACTGGCAAGTCCTATAAAATTGGCGAAGTGCACGATGGCGCTGCGACGATGGATTGGATGGAGCAAGAGCAAGAGCGTGGCATCACGATCACCTCTGCTGCGACCACCACATTCTGGCAGGCCGATGATGGCGAGGGCGAAAAGCACCGCATCAACATCATTGATACACCCGGCCACGTTGACTTCACCATTGAAGTTGAGCGTAGCTTGCGCGTGCTCGATGGCGCGGTTGCTGTGTTTGACGGTGTTGCCGGTGTTGAGCCGCAATCAGAAACCGTTTGGCGTCAGGCTGACAAATACGGCGTTCCGCGCATGTGTTTTGTCAATAAGCTCGACCGGACCGGCGCGGATTTCTATTATTGCGTCGATTCGATTGTTGACCGTTTGGGCGCAAACCCCCTCGTTCTCTATCTCCCGATTGGCGCGGAAAGCGACCTTAAGGGCGTTGTTGACCTTGTGAACATGCGCGGCATCGTCTGGGAAGACGAGAGCCTTGGCGCATCATTCAGCTATACCGACATTCCTGCCGACCTTGCTGACAAGGCTGCTGAATATCGCGAGAAACTGCTTGAGACAGCGGTTGAGCAAGATGATGACATCATGGAAGCCTATCTTGAGGGCACAGAGCCTGACGTGGCAACGCTCAAGGGTCTGATCCGCAAGGGCACTATGGAGCGTGCGTTCGTGCCCGTTCTGTGTGGTTCGGCGTTTAAGAACAAGGGCGTTCAGCCTTTGCTCGATGCGGTTGTTGACTACATGCCTTCACCGCTCGACGTTGATGCGATTAAGGGCGTTCTGCCTGACAGCGACGAAGAAGATGAGCGTCCATCATCCGATGAAGCGCCATTTGCTGCGCTCGCCTTTAAGATCATGAACGATCCGTTTGTTGGCTCCTTGACCTTTACCCGCATCTATTCTGGTCATCTGACCAAGGGCGGCGTGCTGAACTCGGTCAAGGATAAGAAGGAAAAGATTGGCCGTATGTTGCTGATGCATTCCAACAATCGCGAAGATATTGATGAGGCGTTTGCCGGCGATATCGTTGCTATTGCTGGCCTTAAAGAGACAACCACAGGCGATACGCTGTGCGATCCTTCCAAGCCGATCATTCTTGAGCGGATGGAGTTCCCAGAGCCGGTTATCGAATTGTCGGTTGAGCCTAAGACCAAGGCTGACCAAGAAAAGATGGGCGTTGCGCTCAATCGCTTGGCGGCTGAAGATCCAAGCTTCCGCGTGACGACTGACCACGAAAGCGGCCAGACGATCATCAAGGGCATGGGCGAGCTTCACCTCGACATTCTCGTCGATCGGATGAAGCGCGAATTTAAGGTCGAGGCCAATGTTGGCGCTCCGCAAGTTGCTTATCGCGAGTCTTTGGGCCGCGAGATGGATGTGGATTACACCCATAAGAAGCAATCGGGCGGTACGGGTCAATTTGCTCGCGCCAAGGCGACGTTCACTCCGGGTGAGCGCGGCCAAGGCATCGTGTTCGAGGACAGCATTAAGGGCGGTAATATTCCTAAGGAATACATCCCGTCGCTGGAGAAGGGCATCCGTGAGCAGGCTGAAAGCGGCTATCTCATCGGCTTCCCGATCATCGATTTCACGATCCACGTGACCGATGGCGCTTATCACGATGTTGATAGTTCGACCGTTGCGTTTGAAATCTGTGGACGCGGCGCAATGCGCGAAGCGGCAGAGCGCGGCGGCATTAAATTGCTTGAGCCTGTGATGAAGGTCGAAGTGATCACACCAGAAGACTATCTTGGTGATGTGATCGGCGATTTGAACTCGCGGCGTGGCCAAATCCAAGGCACAGACAGCCGTGGTAACGCCCAAGCGGTCGAGGCATTTGTGCCTTTGGCCAATATGTTCGGCTATGTGAACGAGCTGCGTTCGTTCAGTCAGGGCCGGGCAAACTACTCCATGCAGTTCAGCCATTATGAAGAAGTTCCAGCGGCTGTCGCACTTGAGGTTAAGGAGAAGCTTGCGTAACGCGTTCGCAAGGTTTAAGGGCGGCGCCACATTGCTGTGGGTGCCGCCTATCTCCCCAAAGCATATCCATTTTTAGCAGAGGTTATTTGAGTAATGGCGAAGGAAAAGTTTGAGCGGAATAAACCGCACTGTAACATCGGCACCATCGGTCACGTTGACCATGGTAAAACCACTCTGACAGCAGCGATCACTAAGGTGATGGCTGAACAGTCAGGCGGCGAAGCTGTTGATTTTGCAAATATCGACAAAGCTCCTGAAGAGCGCGAGCGCGGGATCACGATCTCTACCGCTCACGTTGAGTATGAAACAGACGCACGTCACTATGCGCACGTCGATTGCCCAGGCCACGCTGACTATGTGAAAAACATGATCACTGGTGCGGCGCAAATGGATGGCGCTATCTTGGTGGTGAACGCTGCTGACGGTCCAATGCCACAAACACGCGAGCACATCCTGCTTGCGCGTCAGGTTGGTGTGCCAGCTTTGGTTGTCTACATGAACAAGGTCGATCAGGTCGACGATGAAGAGCTGCTTGAGCTGGTTGAGCTTGAAGTGCGCGAACTTCTGTCGAGCTATGATTTTGACGGTGACAACATCGCAATCGTTAAGGGTTCAGCTTTGGCTGCACTTGAGGGCCGCGACGAGGAAATCGGCGCTAACTCTATCAAGGAATTGATGGCGGCTGTTGATGAGCACATCCCGCAGCCAGAGCGTCCAGTCGATCAAGACTTCCTGATGCCGATTGAGGACGTGTTCTCAATCTCGGGTCGTGGTACTGTTGTTACAGGCCGCGTTGAAACCGGCGTTGTGAATGTTGGCGACGAAGTTGAAATCGTTGGTATCAAAGATACTGGCAAAACCACCGTCACTGGCGTTGAAATGTTCCGTAAGCTGCTTGATCGCGGCGAAGCTGGCGACAACATCGGCGCGTTGGTTCGCGGCGTTGCTCGTGAAGAGATTGAGCGTGGTCAGGTTCTTTGTAAGCCTGGTTCGGTTAGCCCGCACACAGAATTCAGCGCAGAAGTTTACGT
>CAZTFZ010000187.1:0-3759 GCA_964613105.1 uncultured Porphyrobacter sp.
CTGGCAATCCGCGAATGGCGCGATGACACCCTCAATGATACGCCCAGTGACACGCCCGATGACACGCGAACAACGCCGCGCCTTGCAGATTTAATTGATCCTCGCTCTGAAGACAAAAGCAACGTCAACAGGGTCTATCTGCGCATCGCGCATTGTGCCACTTGGGGTGATCCGTAAATGCGTGATGGCCGGATCATAATCTGACGTAGGGACGTATCCGAATATTGGCGGGGACGAGGTTGAAATTGAGTATTCAATATTAGCCGAGTTGCAACAGCTTAGGCCTGATCCTGGCGTGCTTGAATCGAGGAAAAGCACCGAGTTTCCTGAGCCATCCAAATCTCCGGTAAATATAGTGAGATCGGAAGGGATAGGGTCAACAATCACAAGCGACCCGGCGTCTAAAGTGCCGCCCGTATTGTTCACCGAAATTGTATAATCGACCAGATTTCCTGGGATAGCAAAGTCACCGCCGACCGTTGCGACTTCCTTTTGCGCTTCAATCTCGGGCAGCGTTGGAAAGGCAATGACGGACATATTGTCAAAGCCACAAGATTCGTCATTGCCGCCCTGATTAATCGCGCAGCGCAAAGTCAAATCCAATGTTGCACCAGGATTTTCGATAGAAATGGTGAACCTGTGAAGTTGATCAAACCAAAACTCGCCCGTGTTAAAGGCTAATTCGACTCTTCCTGTCGTTGGGACATGTGACCAGTCCACATTTCCAAGAGTGCCCGAACGCGTTGCCTGAGGGTTAGGAAAAGGCAGTGAGAAAATTTGGGTTCCATCGATATCAACCTGAAAGCGGTCGAAACCGAACCGAGCGGTGTTGTCCCAGCTATCGAACCGGTAAAAATCAAACACAATGTCTACCCGCGCAGTGCTGGGCGGTATGGCGAATGTTCGGCTAGTGCTCGTTGGTGAGTTATCAAATCGGCCCAGAAAAGTCGTCACGTCCGGGTCGAAATCGGTATTGTTGATGGTCCAACCAGATACCGCACCCTCGAAATCATCCTGATAGATGACCGTGGATTGAGCAAAGCTCGCACTGCTCAATAAAAGCCCCAAGAATGCAAGAGCTACCCTTAGGCAAAAAGGCGGATATTGTTTCATACTATTGAACCGTCCGACACCCCTCGCATGATAAGTTTAAAGTCGCGTTATGCACTGGATCCTTTGTGCCCCGGGACTTGGCAAATACAGCTAACAATTCGGCGTAAGAACGCGCCGGAACAGAATTTTGCTCAAACTCCTTGCGACTTTTCGCTTATGATTACTTATTCCTCATAAAGTTTGCTTAGGGGTCTCCGTCCAATGGAGGCAATGATGCAAATTTCTAGGCGCAAAGTGATAGCAGGCACTGCCGCGAGCGTGGCCATGGCCGGGCTATCAGGATGCCAAACCGCTGCTTTTGGCAGTCGCTCAAGCTATCTCACCAATATCTTGGAGCCGCGCAACAACAACACGGTCTACCATTGGGTCGACATCATCATGCAGCAAGTGCGCGATCAGCGTGTCGCACCCCCGCGCGCTGCCTATAATTTTGCCGCACCTATGGTCGCCGGCTTTGCTGCAGCCAATGCGATTATTGGCCGCTATGAAATGCCGTATGATTTCGGACCAGCGCCGCAAGGTGCCGATCCAGAGCTTGCTTATGGCGTGGCCTTTGCAACGGCTGCATCCGAGTGCTTCCAACAGCCCTTCTTGTGGGAACGGTCTGCTTTCAAAGGCAAGTTCCCCGATGGCGAAGCCAAAGATTTGGGCATCAAATGGGGCCGCCATGTCGGCCTGATGATCAACCAAATGCGCACCAATGACGGGGCAGAACCCAACAAAGTAAACTATTACCTTGGCCGTTATCCGCGCCGTGATGATCAGTTGAAATGGACGCCAACAGGGCCTTCTTATAGCGCAAATCCCGGCCCTCAGGTCGGTGCCTATGAGCGCGGCCTGTTCCCCGGTCACGGGGCGATTAAGCCTTGGACAATGACCAGCTCATCACAGTTTAGAGTGAGCGACTTTCCTGACATCAAAAGCCCAGAGTTCGCAAAGCAATTCGAATTGGTTCGCAAACTTGGCGGCAAGGATAGCACGCAAAGAACCGAGGACCAGTCAGAGATCGCTTTGTTCTGGGAGGATGGCCCTTGGGGCATTACCCCTCCCGGTCACTTCTTGTACATTGGCCTGCAAGTCATGCAGGACCGAGGATATGATTTCCTCGACCATGCGCGCCACTTTGCCTTGATGGGGGCAACGCAGGCCGATGCCTCGATCCAGGCTTGGGATAGCAAATATCATCATGATATCGTGCGCCCTGAAACGGCGATCAAATTCCGCGCCAATGGTTTTGGCAATTCGGATGCTAGGGTCGAAACCCAAGGGAACTGGCAAAGCTATATCCCAACCCCCAATTTCCCTGCCTACACCTCAGGCCATTCTACATTTGGCGCAGTGGGCGTGGAAATGATCAAGCTTTTGATCGGCACGGATGCGGTCAGCTTTAGCCATGAAAGCCCCGATCAGGTCTTGTGGCCGACCCTTACGGGCAAGGTTCGCCACTTTACCAGTCTGGATCAGGCTGCGCATGAGAACGGCTGGTCGCGGCTTTATGGCGGTGTCCACTGGCTAGAGGATCATGAGGCTGCCGACCGAGCAGGTCGTCTTATCGCTCGCCATGCCGTTGACACCATGTTCAAAAAGAAGGCCTGAGCCATGGTTTTCAGCAAGAAATCAGCGCTCGCGAAAGCGGCGGTCCTGTCGGCGCTTATCGGAACCTCAACGATGGTCCATGCGCAGGAAGTGCGCTTGAATTATGACCGTCTGTCATCGCTAGAAGAGCCTGTTGCATTTTCCGTCGGCGACGTGACAGTCGAAGTGAGCGGCGTCGCGGATATTCCTGTGGTCGCGCAAGACAATAAGATTACCGCAGCCGATGATGTCAATCTTGGCTTTGTCGGCAATTTCGAAGTCACCGCTGAAACCCAGCTTGCCAATCGCTGGACCGTTGGCGCTGCGTATTTTGGCGAATACTCGACCGATGTTTTCAATGGCGGCGATGACTATTCCGACAATGTTGCGGGCTTCATCGGAACCAGCTTTGGCACCGTGCTAGGCGGCAATGTGAACGGTCAGGTGCGCGAACTCACTCGGCGCGCGCGCGGTGTTGGCAATGGCTTTTTGGCATTTGACGACTTTTACGGCAGTCTTGATCGTTGGGGCGGCGCATATATTGGCCGCTTTGGTCCGTCTGTGGTTAGCGCAGTGGTGGATGAAAATGGCGATTTCGAGCTTGGCGCTCAATTTCAGCGGCCCATTGGGGAAAGAGACTACCGCTTTACAGCCAGGGTCCGCAGATCGAGCTTTGTCGCCGCCGATGGCTTAACCGAGTTTAACAGCACGGGCGCTGGCTTGGTGGGCGAATTTGTTTACGGCAGCTCTTTGTATGATCTGGGTGTTGGCTACGAGCGGATGACCAGCCAAGCTGTCGGCGCAAATCGCTGGTTCTTGTCAACCGGAGCGCAAACACAGCTGGGGCCGCTGCTCTTATCGGCAGAGGGGCATTATGGCCAAGCTGCAGGCGATGATGAGATCGCCGCAGCCTTCGGCGCATCCTATGCTATTGCTCGCGGCCTCTCGCTAAATTCTGGGATCAATTATGAAAACGCTAAGATTGAGGCAGGCGGCATCGATCTGGTTCAAACAGAGCAGATAACAGCCGTTGGGTCGGTCCGTTTTAGCTTTTGATCGAGGCCTCGCTGC
>CAZTFZ010000188.1:0-3740 GCA_964613105.1 uncultured Porphyrobacter sp.
CAATAGTGTTGGCCGCGCTGGCAGAATTTGTCGCGCTTTCCAAAAAGCGATCGGGCTTGCGAATGCCCAGCTCGTCAAAAAAGACCTGATTGAGTTCAAAATCATAGTTTTGACCCGTATGAATGAGCGTGTGATCGCAAAAACGGTCTAAGCTGTCGATCACGCGTGACAAACGGATAATCTCTGGGCGCGTGCCAACGATTGTTACAACTTTGAGCTTCTTCATTGGTTCCTCACGTGACCTTACTTGGGCCTAAAATGGGGCCTATCTTGGCCATATCACACAAATTTTTGCGCTGAGAACGTCCTGCTAAGTCCGTCTAGAGCTTGATGGTTTTGTTTTCTAACGAGCGCCAAGCGACCTGTAGTCATCGCGCATTTCTTGGATAAGTTCAGGCCAGGGCTTGGGTGTATAATTAAATGCCTCACGAAAGCGGACAGAATTTAGGGAGCGATCAATCACGGTTTCGCAATCTGGGATAATCTCAATCTGCTTGGCGTAAAGCTGTGCAACCAGCGTCAAAAGGGCATGTTTGCTAATCGGGTCAGCAGACAAGTGATAAACGCCGCAAAGGTCCGGATTGGGGATAACAAATTCCTTGATTGCACGAACGATTTCAACCGTTGGTAAACCAGAAAAAATGGCCCGCTCATACCCTTTCACAGTTCCAGTTTGGGCAAGAAACCAATCAATCAGACTGTTGGTGCTGTTGAGTTCATGGCCAATAATGGAAGTTCGCAATGTAATGGCATGAGCATAATCAACTTCGCCAAGATATTTAGTTCGCCCGTATAGATCATAAGCATCGGGCTCGTCCTCTTCGAGATAATTGCCGCGCTTGCCGGAAAAAACGCAATCAGTCCCAAAATGAATAAGCCTCGCGCCGATTTCGCTGCATTTGCTCGCGATACGATGCGGCAATAGAGAATTTATCTCGATGCTGGAGATGTTGTCGTGGGCCGCAGGAAGCTGTTTTATTATACCAACGCAGTTGATCACGATGTCGGGCCGAGCGTATGAAAATGCCGTATCGAGGCTGGATCGCTTTTCCAGATAAATATCGGGAATAAGATTGGTTTGGTTTTCAGCAGGAAACCATTGAGCGCCGCTTCCTGAACGAAGCGTACCAAAGGTTTGAAACGCCTTATCCGCGCTAAATTTTCTGAAGACAGTCGAACCTAGCATTCCGGTCGCCCCCAAAACCAAAATGCGCGTCGCCTCGTTGCTAGCCATCTTTACATTCCTAAGTGCCGACCCATCGGACCAACTTCTCTATATTACTCTTCAGGTTCGATATGCTCGCCGCGAGCCAAAGCCTGCACGAACCGAAGCTTCAAGAGCAAGTCACGCATCGCCGACACATCAAGTCGGGTTGTGTTGTGTGAGTTATAATCGTTTGCTTGCGAAATCTTGACCTCACCAGTCTCGACGAATTTGCCATAATTAAGGTCGCGCAAATCTGGCGGCAGTCGGTAATACCCACCAAGATCATCGGCCGATGCCATCTCCTCGCGGCTCAACAAGACCTCAAAGAGCTTCTCGCCATGACGCGTGCCAATTGTGTTGATTTCATGATCTGGCTTTCCAATGAGTTCGCTCAACGCAATAGCCAACGTCTCGATCGTCGCAGCGGGCGCCTTTTGGACGAAAATCTCGCCCGGCTTGCCGTTCTCAAAGGCATAGAGCACCAGATCGACCGCATCATCCAAGGTCATCATAAAGCGCGTCATTTCCGGATCGGTAATGGTGATCGGCTCGCCAGCGCGGATTTGATTGGCAAACAAAGGAATGACCGACCCGCGCGAGGCCATGACATTGCCATAGCGAGTGACATTGATAACCGTCTTAGCGCTGGCCCGCGATTTGGCGACCGCGACCTTTTCCATCATCGCCTTGCTGATGCCCATGGCGTTGATCGGATAGACGGCCTTGTCAGTGCTGAGGCAAATTACTCGCCCAACCCCGCAATTTATCGCCGCTTCCAGCGTGTTTTCCGTGCCCAGAACATTGGTCTTAACCGCCTCTAGCGGGTGAAACTCGCAGGATGGCACTTGTTTGAGCGCTGCTGCGTGAAAGATGTAATCGCAGCCCCGCACAGCCGACAGTATCGAATTGTAATCGCGCACATCGCCAATGTAGAATTTGAGCTTCGGGTCTGAATATTTCTTGCGCATGTCGTCTTGCTTTTTCTCATCACGAGAAAAGATCCGCACTTCGCGAACATCCGAGGCCAAAAAACGGCGCAGGACGGCATTACCAAAAGAGCCCGTGCCCCCAGTAATCAAAAGGGTCTTATTATCGAGCATGCTGAAACTCTCCTTGGGCGGAAGCAAACCGCAATTGCGGTGCGAGATACATAAAGGCCATAACGATCAGGAAGAACGCTAGGATGATCGCGACGTTGAAATTGCCGACATACCAAATGGAGAGCATCTGAAAATGCGCGCTGAACAGCACGAATGCCATAATCAATTTGCCTTGCCGGATATGCTCCACAATGTGGAACTGCACATAGCCTAGAAACATGCTCATCCCGATCAGCAAGAAGATTGCCCCTGACGCACCAAAAAACAGGATTTGCCAAGACGGCATAAACCCTGTGAGCGACGTGCCGGACTGTGAATGCGCCGCCAAGACACTGGCAGGCAGATATCGACCGCTAATTTCTTCGCGCAGCAAGGTGAAATCCAAAGCGCGGTCGAGAATACCCAATCCATCGAAGATCACTTCTTGCGGCTCTAGCAAAACACTCCATGGGATTTGCGCTTGCAAAGCAAAACGCGCGAAGACGAACTCTGCGCCCAATCCCGAGGTCTCATAGGTATAGGCCGCATAGATGATCACTGCCACGGCGACGCTGCCGATCACAAAGCCAATTTTTGAGATGGCGATTTTCTCAGACGCTGCTGCGAGCACGAACAAAAACGCACTGAGATAGATGATAAAGAGCGAGGCTTTCTCACCCAGCAAAACCACGCCCAAAGCCACATAGATCAAAAAGAATACACGGCCAGCGAGGACCAGGCTTCTTTGCTTGCTGGTCAGCGCAAGGCAGCAGGCAAGGAAGAATGTGAGGAAGATCAGGATGCGGATGGGCGATAAGAATGGCGGCGCAATAACCGACCAAAACAGAATGCGATTGACCCCGCTCGTCAAAGGACTGCCATAGACATAGAGGATTGCGAGCGAGACCGCCGTTACCCCGCCCAATAGCGCCAGAGCGACAAAAATTTGCAGGCTGCCAGCGGGCTTCTTTTCCGTTGGGCCATTGAGCTTTTGCGCAAATTGATAGCCAAAACGGATCGCCTCTAGCGTCACAATCACGCAGATCAGCAGCATCCAAAACGCTCCATTGGCAAAGCCTGCCTGCTTAATCTCCGTCATTCGAGCACCCAAGGCCACCGAAGTCGTCCCGACCATCACGCTGACAAAGTAATAGACCTGATAAAGCGAGGACATCAGGCATTTGGGCGAACCGCGCACCACCACCAGCAAATAGGCTGCAAAGGCGAGCCAAGCGGCAGCATATGCGAGATAATCGCTAGCATCCGATATCACCCGCCGGTCGCTCATTTCAGAGGCGAGCATAGCCCCGCTCAAGGCCAGAATGAAAAAGACGATGACGCGCAGAAGCGTGCCTGAGCCTTGCAAATCCTTCTCACGAAGGGCTGCGGTTTGCGCTTCATACATTGAGCGCCGCCTTCAAAAATTCGAGGCGAGCGGCATTCTTTTGATCGAG
>CAZTFZ010000189.1:0-3725 GCA_964613105.1 uncultured Porphyrobacter sp.
GCAGGCCCTAAGCGCGGGGCGCATGCCTGCGATAGCTTAGCGCCTCGGCAATATGAATGCGTGTCACTGCTCTCGATCCGCCAAGATCGGCAATGGTGCGGGCGACCCTTAGCATCCTTGTATAGCTGCGCGCGGTTAGCCGCATCCTATCGGCGGCTTGCAACAGCAGGGCTTTGCCAGCTTCGTCCGGTGTCGCAAATTCTTCCAAGCCATCGCCTGACAGTTCGGCATTGGTCCGAGCGCCGCTTTGCTCGCTGCGAGCCGATTGGATTGCGCGGGCCTGCCGGACGCGGGCCAGCACTTCTTCGCTCGCTTCTTCAGCAGAGGGCATCGCTAGATCGCGCGCGCTGACAGGGTCAACCTCGACGTGCAGATCAATCCGGTCAAGCAGCGGACCTGATACTTTAGACTGATAATCTGCGGCACAGCGCGGGGCCCGGCTGCAAGCCATGGCGGGATCGCTTAGATAGCCGCAGCGGCAAGGGTTCATCGCTGCGACCAGCTGAACATTGGCAGGAAAGGTGACATGCGCATTGGCGCGCGCCACATCCACCGTTCCGGTTTCCAAGGGCTGCCGTAGGCTGTCGAGAACCGCGCGTTGAAACTCTGGCAGCTCATCGAGGAACAACACACCCAGATGGGCAAGGCTGACCTCGCCCGGTTTCACCCGCAATCCGCCTCCTGTGAGCGCCGCCATGGAGGCTGAATGATGCGGAGCGCGAAAAGGTCGCTCGCGGCTGATTGCCCCACCATCGAGCAGTCCAGCGACCGATTGCACCATGCTGACTTCCAAGGCTTCGGTAGGGGTTAAGTCGGGCAGGATACCGGGCAGGCATGAGGCGAGCAATGATTTGCCTGCCCCCGGGGGACCGATCATCAGCATATTATGCCCGCCAGCGGCCGCTATTTCGAGCGCTCGCTTGGCGCTTTCCTGCCCTTTTACGGTCTTAAGGTCGGGGCCGGGGGCTCCTGCCTCGACCAAGCCTTGATCGGGGGGCGGCAATTGCTCGCTTCCTTTAAGGTGGTTCAGCAGGCTTGTGAGATTGGGTGCTGCGAGTATCGGGACATCGCTGGCCCATTTCGCCTCGCTCCCCTGATCGGCAGGGCAGATTAGGCCGGCCTCAGCCTCGCTTGCATGGAGAGCAGCCAATAAAACGCCGGGTGACGAGGCAATGCGCCCGTCGAGCGACAGTTCCCCCACTGCAATCCAATCGTTCAATTGCTCTGCATCGGTCACACCCATTGCTGCTAGCAGTGCCAATGCGACAGGCAGGTCGTAATGCGAGCCTTCCTTGGGCAGGTCCGCAGGAGATAGATTGATGGTGATGCGCTTGGGCGGCAGGGCCAAGCCCATGGCAGATAAAGCCGCACGCACGCGCTCTTTGCTTTCGCCAACGGCCTTGTCAGCAAGGCCAACGATGTTGAACTTGGGAAGGCCAGGGGCGACCGAACATTGGACTTCTACTTCGCGCGCCTCAAGCCCGAGATAAGCCACAGTTCGGACCAAAGCGACCACACAACCACCTAGAAATAATACTTAACAAGTACAGGGTTTGCCTGTTCTGACTGTTCTTGTCGAGCGCGCAATTGCTCAGCAATAAATACTTAGCATTTGTTACTTACGCAATTTTAAGCATTTGCCTTGGTAACTCCGCAATGGAGCTGTGCCAATTAGAGAGCATGCTTCGATCAATCATCAAATTTATCGCCCCTGCTGCGGCTGCCTTTGGTTTGGCGGTAAGTCCGGCTGTCGCTTCTGACGTGTCGTCAGCAGCTGTTGTAGAGGACCAGCCTGCCGATATGGTCCTGTTCGCTAGCGCGCCGCAAGATTTGCCGCAATGGACCGCTGGTAAGGCTGAAGCTCACACGGATGCTTACACGGGCGCTCAAACTCATGAGCACCCTTCCTATGCGCAAGGCCTTCTTCGGCCAGCGGCCCAGCCTGCTGCGATTATGACGGGCCGCGTCAATTATAACCGAGGCATTGCGGATTACGGACCGTTTCGCATGATTGATGGCCGCCGGGCTGCGCTTTTGGGTGAGACCGATCGCTCTAGCCCATACTGGTTCGCACGGATGCTGCGCGATTATCCCGAATTGAGCCAAATCGACATGGTTGAGTGCCCCGGTACGCGCGATGACTTTGCTAATCTGAAACTTGGCCGGATGATCCGTGAAGCAGGCCTTGCGACCTATGTGCCTTCAATCGGTTCGGTGCGTTCGGGCGCGGTTGAGCTGTTCTTGGCAGGCCAGAGCCGCAAAATTGACAAGGGCGCAGAATTTGCGGTTCACAGCTGGCGCGATGCGCAAGGCCGCGAGGCGGATGATTTCGCAATGAGCGCACCAGAAAATCGCAAATATTTCGACTATTATGCCGATATGGGTATGAGCGTTTCGCAAGCGCGCGGCTTTTACGCCATGACCAATTCTGTGCCGCATCATCAGGCGCTTTGGCTGGATGCAAAAGACATGCGTGTTTGGAATGAGTTTGGCAGCAGTGCCAATGAAGGCCCATCTGCTCACAAGGCTGTTCAAGTTGCGAGCGTCGACGCGCCGCGTCTCAGCTATTTCTAAGCCGATAGTCGGGCCTGTTTGGGGCGGTCTGGATTGCAACCGGAGCCGCGCTAGAGTGCTTGACTGAATCGCTTCGCTCGCTTAAGCGCGCCGAGCAATTGAGCGGTCGCCTCATTTAGGGCGGCCCTTTTTATTGGTGATGCGCGTTTTAGCCGCGCTAACCCGTTTTGAGTTTGTTTATAAGGATACGCGCGATGAAGCGGACATTCCAACCTTCCAATCTGGTGCGCAAGCGCCGCCACGGCTTTTTTGCCCGCAAGGCAACAACCGGTGGCCGTAAAGTGCTGCGCGCGCGTCGCAATCGCCGCCGCAAGTCGCTTTGCGCGTAAGCCAAATTATGTGATCGGTTCGCCTCGGCTTTAATCGAGGCGGTCTGGCAGAAACCTCTCTTGTAAGAGGCAAAATGCGATGCGGGCTCCCTTGTGGGGCCCGTTTTGCGTATAGGGATCCCATGGACGCGGGCCAAACTCAATCGGGCGAAAGTGAGCAGCTTGCGAATCGCGGTGAGGCGCGCGCGGCTCCCTTGGTAAGCGTGATGCGCAAACGCTCCGACTTTCTGGCGGCAAACCGCGGGCTTAGAAACGCTCGGCCTGGCTTTGTCTTGCTAACGCGTCCCAACGGCACTGAGGCAATGCGCTTTGGGATCACGGTGACCAAAAAGATTGGCAATGCTGTGGTGCGCAACCGGATTAAACGCCGATTTCGTAGCCTGTTGCGCGATGCTTTGCCCAAGGCAGGGCTTGCAGGGCATGATCATGTGATGATTGGCCGCGATGCTGCCGACACAAGGGACTTCGCTGCGCTTGCTGCGGATTTAGAGACTGCCTTGGCCCGCGCAGCGGCTGGCAAGGGCGATAAGCGACGGCCTGTTAGAAAAGGCCCAAGCAAGAGTGCGCGCAAATGAAGTACCCGCTCATTTGGATTGCGCGTTTTTGGCAATGGGGGCCAAGCCGGATTTTGCCGCCCACTTGCCGCTATTCGCCCAGCTGTAGCCAATATGCGATTGAAGCGCTCCACAAGCATGGTGCAATCAAGGGTGGATGGTTGGCGATGAAGCGTATATTGCGCTGCCATCCATGGGGCGGTGAGGGGCACGATCCGGTGCCCTGAAGGCCATCAATGGTGTCTTGACTTGATAACACACCTTGCTG
>CAZTFZ010000190.1:0-2442 GCA_964613105.1 uncultured Porphyrobacter sp.
GGCTTTGCGACCGGCAGCGCTACCGGCTCTACCGAGGCAACTTGCGCTGGCGAAACACCGAGCGCCTTGGCTGCGGCAGCCACAGGAGGAAGCTCACCGCTTTCTGTGAAGGCCGCAGCAAAAGAATTTGGCACTGATGATGGTGCTTTAGGGTCTGCAGCCGGTGATGCTGCTGGCGTTGCTTGAGCAAGCATCACCCCTTCAGGGAAATTGCGGAGCGCAAGTGCGCTTGGTTGACCGGCATCGCGCACTATCGGTACGCTGAGCAGCCCAGCCACGCGGGCTTGATCTTGACCAGGCGCGATGGTTTGCGCCCATTCGCCAAGACGATCGCCGATCTTATTGGCGGCCAAATCTTGGCCAACCATCAAGCGAGCAGAACGCCAATCGCCTTTGAGAGCGTAGGCATAAGCGAGGTTTTGGCGAACCTTTGCGGTGTTCTCGCCCGAGCGCAGAGCATTGCTAAGCACATGCACGCCTTGTTGCGGGCGACCCGCCATTGCGACTGCGAGGCCGAAATCAGCAGGGCTGAGCTTGGCCTCATAACGGTCAAGCGTTGCCAATGCGGCGGAGGATTGTCCGCTTGCCAATTGCGACAAAGCATAGCTAATGATCGTGCGATCCGAGGTATCGCCCAGCGTTAGCACTTCGGCGAAGGTCGATGCAGCAGAGTTAAACCGGCCCGCTTCAAGATAAGCGCTGGCCAATTGCGAACGCGCAGCAAGGTCGCGCGGCGCGCTAAGAATATTGCTCTCAGCGGCTGCAACTTTCTGATTGGCAGCCTGTAGGTTTTGCGCCGATACCGCTGCCGCCGAATTGGGAGCAGAAGCGACCGAGCCTTTTGGAGACAAGAGGCCGGTACAGCCCGTCAAAGTGACGCTGGCCAATGCCGTTGTCAGAGCCAATCGAACAATTCTGGTCGACTTTACGGGTGTTGTTTTGCTCATCTGTCTCGCTCCTTCGGGCGGTACGGGTCGGGTTAAAATGTTAATCACGCTGCACTTGGGCTGCGAGAGTTTCGATTTCGGGCATGCTGTCGAGCATTCTATCGAGTGCTTCGGTCACAAAATTCTGGGCGCTGCAATTGCGCACGGTGCTGGCCAAACGCAGGCGCAAATGGCGTTCTGCATCGAGCCGCAATGTAAAGGCTGCGCGCTTAGACAATGTCTTGCTGTCAGTTTTGGCAGCGGTCTCGGCATCGGCTTTGGTGGCGGCAGGCTGCTTGATTGGGACAACCGAGCTGGCCTCAGTTCGTTGCGGCGCAACAGGCGCCTTGTCTGAACCCATATCGTTCCAGCCAAGGTCTTCGAGACCCTCGGCAGCGGTTTGATTGTTGATCTTGCCAGGCAGGCTGCTTTGTGGGCGCATAGCGGGCTTAGCGCCGCCTTTGCGTGCCAGAATTGCCGGCGAAAGCGAGGCGAATGAACTTTCCGTCATAATGGTGTCTCCTCTCTAAGGCCCGAGCGCTTAAGTCGCCACGCGGCGGCCAAAGCCACCAGCGGGTCGATGCGCGCCAGTGGCTGGCGATTGGAGAGTGTTCGGTGCGGAAAAGACCGTTCGGCGGAAGTTCTTTTCCAAGCGGTCGGAAACATATTTCCAAAGCGCGACCATTTCAGCAGCGCTGCGGCTGTTGCCATCCACTTCCATAACAGTGCGGCCATCAATCATCGAGGCTGCAAAGTCGGTGCGGTGGTGCAAAGTAATTGGCGCGACCGTTCCATGTTGTGACAGGGCAACGGCAGCCTCTGAGGTGATCTTTGCCTTAGGCGTTGCCGCATTGACCACAAAGACCAGCGGCTTGCCAGCGCGTTCGCACAGATCAACCGTTGCCCCCACAGCGCGCAGATCATGCGGGCTTGGGCGGGTTGGCACGACAATCAATTCAGCAACGGCGATAACCGATTGGATCGCCATAGTGATCGCAGGCGGTGTATCAATCACAGCCAGTTTAAAGCCTTGTTGGCGCAGCATAGCCAAATCATTGGCGAGGCGAGCGACGGTGGTTTGGGCAAAGGCGGGGAATTCATCCTCGCGCTCATTCCACCAATCGGCGAGCGATCCTTGCGGGTCGATGTCGATCAACACCACCGGTCCAGCGCCTGCGCGCTGCGCCTGGACTGCGAGATGTCCGGAAAGAGTGGTTTTACCCGATCCGCCTTTTTGTGATGCCAAAGCCAGTACTCTCACGGCCTTGTCCCCCTGCGATAGCTGTAGGTTCCTAAACAATCCGCAGCCTGCTTTTTTATGGGCAGACAACGGGCTTGGATGGTGAATTCGCAGACTACCCCTAATTTTAGGTTAATGACGGGTCTGGCAGCAACGCAGGTCTTGGGCGTGCATAGCCTTAGCTAAGCGGCTCTAAGTGAAGATTTTTTTGAGTTTTGGTCGAATTATGAGTGATGAGCGACTGGGACAATCGGCAATTGGCTGCATATCGGCAGC
>CAZTFZ010000190.1:2542-3724 GCA_964613105.1 uncultured Porphyrobacter sp.
GGGCCAAAAGTGCAGGGGCACATGGTAACCATCTATTTACCGTGTTTGGCTATGTCGGACACCTGTGAAAAGCCCAAACGGGCCCATTGTAATTGAAAAGCCCCAAACCAACCTAGGGAAAATAATCATGGCCAGTCGCAAAAAACTTAGCGCTTTGAAAGTGTTAGCTGCCAGCACAATGTTAGCCTTTGGTGGGCCAGCCTTTGCTGATGTCAAAGCTGGCGTCGATGCGTGGAGCGCTGGTGATTACGCCGCCGCAGTGCGCGAATGGTCGGGCCCAGCTGCCGAAGGCGACCCTGATGCGCAGTTTAATATGGCCCAAGCATTCCGTCTTGGCCGCGGCGTAGAAACCGATGCGAGCCGGGCCGAAGCGCTTTACAAAAGCGCTGCTGCTCAAGGACACACCAAGGCGGCTGACAATTATGGCCTGCTGTTGTTCCAAGATGGCCGCCGCCAAGAAGCGATGCCTTATGTAAATGCAGCCGCTGGACGCGGTGATCCGCGCGCGCAATATCTGCTTGGTATCGCCCATTTTAACGGCGATCTTGTTAAGAAAGATTGGGTCCGCGCTTATGCTTTGATGAGCCTTGCGAACGCGACAGGTCTTCCCCAAGCCAGCACGGCGATTGCTGAAATGGACAAATATGTTCCGCTTGAGCAGCGCCAGAAAAGCCAAGTTCTTGCACAGAATCTCAAAGCCGAAGCAGAAGCTACGAGGGCTCGTTCCTTGGCTGCAGCTGATCTTGAATTTGGGGCAGCACAGCAGTCCGGAGCGCCGACACCGCGCGCTGCCCAGCCAACGCCGCGTCCTGCTACGCCAGTTACGGCAAGCGCGGCTGGCGCTGATTTTGCTCGCCCAACTGCGCCTGCACGGCCTTCTGCGCCTGTGCAAACGCGCTCTGCTACGCCTGAACCAGTGCGCGTCGCAACCGCGCCTGCAAGGCCAGCCGCTGCCCCGCGCAGCGTTGCGCCAGCGGCTCTGAACGGTCCTTGGAAAGTGCAACTTGGGGCCTTTGGCGTTGCTAGCAATGCAGATCGGATGTGGAGCCAATTGGGTAGCCATGCAGCGCTAAGCGGTTCGAAGAAAATCACGCTAAAGTCTGGTCGTTTGACCCGGCTTCAAGCAGGCGGCTTTACCTCGCGTTCGTCGGCTAATGCAGCCTGCTCTAGCCTCAAACGCAG
>CAZTFZ010000191.1:0-3703 GCA_964613105.1 uncultured Porphyrobacter sp.
GTGTTGTCCATAATATGGACCGCGCGGCGGGTGAATATCCCGCGATCACCGCGCAAATAGGCCGCCCAGGCTGTGTCTGTGACTTCGGTTGAGAGGGCCTTGCCAATGTCGATAGCGTTGGAATTGAGGCTCTCTGTGATGAGCGCAACACGGCGCGCAAAATCATCATCCACCTGATCCTCTGCCATTTCCCGAGCGAGCGTAACACGCGCCTCAAGATTGGCGGCTAGCTCGTCCACTTCGCCCAATTTGTCCTGTAGGCTCAGTGCAGCGGCCTGCGCTGCGGCGGTTGCTTTGCTTGTGGCAAGCTCCAATTCCTCAAGACCCAAATCACTCACGGAAAGTGAGGTGCGGCTCTGGATTGCATCCTCGATAGCTGAGGCGCTTTCATCGCCAATCTTCTGCGCGAGAGCTTTTATGCGAGCAGCTTGCTGCGTCTCAATCGCTTCGACCGCTTGTTGGCCGCTTTCCTCAAGCTCTCGAATGGCGGCGCGCAATTCGCCCTGAGCACGCTCTGCCATGGCGTCCTTGTCAGCGCCAATTTCGGCGAGTTTTGCCTGCAAAGCATCGAGCGCATCGGCCTGCTCCCTCGTGCTTCCGCTGACTTTCTCGATAAGATTCTCAACCCCCTCAATTGCGGTGCGGCTGTCGTTAGAAGCTTTCGTCAGAGCGCTGGCCAAACCGTCGCTGGTTGATCGGGCTGTCTGCAATTCAGTACTAAGACTTGCCGTCCGCTCATTCATAGAGGCGAGGCTATGACCAAATGCGGCAATTGCATCGGGCAAGACTTGGCTTGCCTCATTGGAGCTAGCCTTGAGCAATTCGAGCAATTGTTCGCTTGATCCGGTCAATCCAGTCACTGCGTCCGCTGTGCTTTCCAACCCGTCGCGGCTCTCCTCAAGCCTCCGGGTGATCGAGCTGGTGCTTTCAATCAGCGAGTTTTCAAACGCAGTGCCGCTAGCGCTGATTTCCTCAATCTTGCTGCCAACCTCTGTCATGCGTTCACTGACCGCTTCGCTTTGATCCGCGAGGGCTGCAAGGCTTTCGCTATGCTTGGCCTGACGCGCCTCCATAGTTTCATCAAAGTTCGACAATTGCTGAGTGAATTGGTCCAGCGCTTTCTTTTGATTGTCATCGAGTGCCTTGCGCTGGGTTACCATTTGCGCCTGAATAGTGCCATCGCGTTCCGCCATGCGGCGGTCCAAAACTTCTGTATCCTTGGTCAGCAGGGCAAGCTTATTGCGGGCCGCCTCCAAAGCTTTGGCGTCAATCGTCGCTATGTCCCGAATGATCTGCTTGAGGCGTTCGTGCATCTCTTCCAATTGCCTGCCCCATGCTGTGATCGCGGCCTCCTCACCTTCGCGAACTTGCGCGCTGGTTTCCTCAGCCTTTTGACTGAGCATCGCAATCCGCTCTTCAAGCTTGTCGCTAGCCTCTTCGCGGCGTGTGCGCTCCGCCTCTTCAATCTCGGCAAGCTCGTTCTGAAGCGCTTCAGAACGGCCCCGCATTGCGGCCAAAGCCAATGTCTCGCGTTCTTTTAGGTTGTCGCGAAAGGCATCTCCCTGCGAATTCATCTCGGCAATCCGTTTTCCGGCTGCCTCTTCAATCGCGGTAAGCTGCGTGTCGAAACTGCCCAAGGCTGACCGAATGGAGCCGTTAAGACTGCTCACTTGACGCTCGCTCGCTTGGCCAAATTCATTGAGGCGTTCAAAACCAGCGACAAGCTCTCCCAGCTGTGTTTTTGCGGTTCTGCCAGCATTGCTGATTTGCTCATTGGCATCGCGAGCAGAAGTCGTGATGTCGGGCAAATCCTCTGCCAGCCTTGTCATATTCTCGGCTGCTGAAACGCTCGCCTTTGAAATAGCATCGATCTGAGCGCCATTGACCGAAATCAGCGCTTCTAGCTTTTCGGCATGCTCAGATATGCGTTCGCTTGCGGTCCGGCCAAGAAATTCGAGATCGCGCGATTGCGAACCCATGGCCTCGCGAGCCAAGCTCAACTGCTGGTTTACCGCAGTCAGCCGTTCCTCAAGCTGGGCTGATTCATGCGCGAGAAGCCTAGCTGCCCCGCCAAAACGCTGCGCTTCCTTGGATGAATTGCGCATAGCAAGCAGCCACAGGGCGACAACCAGCAGAACAGGCACAGACCAAGCGGTGATCCAACCGGTCCATTGTTGCGCCGTACCGCCAGTGATCATGCGAAACCAATTGGTCCAGACGAAAAAGGCTGACCATCCCGCAATGGCAATAACCGCCGCAGCAGGCACGACCCAGCCAAACCCGCGCGCAGGCTCTTCATGCTCGAAATACTCTTGCGGCTCGTCCAAAATGAGCGAGCTGTCATGCTGGGGATGGGCTGGGTCGCGGCCAATAAGCCCGCTCTCCGACCCATTGGAGCCAGTGCTATTCGGCTCAGCGCCGATTGCGTCTTGGGTGCTATCAGCCAGTTCGCTGTCTTTGATACCATTGGTCATGGGCGCAACTTAACAGGAAAGACGGGCGGTTAAAGCCGTTTTAACCCTTACAGCATATTACTTGGGGTCATGGCATTTGAGAATGGCGAATTTGACGCAGCTTTGGCTGCCGCAGCGGGCGATGATCCCGCCTTGCAATCTGAGCTGCGTGCAGCGTTTTTGGAAAGCGCTGACAGGCAGGTCGATTTGCTCAAGCGTTCACGTTGTGACGCAAATTGGGAGCAAGCGGCAACCCGTCTAAAGGGCTTGGCTGCCACCTTCCATGCTGCTGAATTGCAGGATCTGGCCTCTACAGCCCTTGAGATGGCTCCCGGAGAACCAACGGCAATCCGCGATATTGAGGCATTTCTGGGCGAAGTTCGCGGGATCTAAGGTTCTTCTCTGATCTGGGCCGATCTGGACCGATCTGGCCAACGCTCTCTCGGCAAAATAGCTTTATCGATTAATCCCACATAGCGTGTTGCAGCCGTGTTGGCAGCGAGCGCCTTCGCCGCTATCATAACGCCCCTGACGCATTCTCAAAATGAGAGGCGCTGGCTGTGGATTTGACCCGATTTGCGTATCGCATTGCTCTTAGCACTCGCTGAAAACCCTGATGCCGCTGGTGAAAAGCTGACCTTCCGGCGGTTTGCGGGTCGCAGTGTCCTCGCTCATCAAATTGATGCGGTCCTTGCCATGGGCTGCGAAAGCGTGATTTGCCTTGCCAGCGGATTGAGCCAAGATTTGCTCAGCTGCCAGCACCATGCAGAGGCTGGCGGAGCGAAATTTCACACAATCGACAGCAGCCGTAGGCTTGCCAGTATGACCACTGCGCAAGATGAAGTCTTCGTGATTGCCGATGGTTTGTTGCCAGAGGCTAGCCTGTTGGTTTCAAGCCTGTCAGACCGTGCAAAAATTCTCACATTTCCCGCCGAAGTTGCTGTTACTAAAGGGTTTGAACGACTTGATGGAACCCGCGCATGGGCAGGGGCTATGCGCATCTGGGGCAGTGCAGTAGAGCGGCTGTCTGATCTGCCTGCCGATGCAGACGCTGCAAGTTCCTTGCTAAGGATCGCCTTGCAAACAGGCACACCCACTGCGCCCCTTGATCCGGCCGTTTTGGCAGAGGGGCGTTGGAGCCTTAAAGACAGCTATGCAGAAAGAGCCGAGCGGGAAAAACTCTGGGTCGCCAGCCATATTCAGCCAGCCAGCTTTGCTGCCCCCGGCACCGCCATTGCAGAGAGGATGGG
>CAZTFZ010000192.1:0-3688 GCA_964613105.1 uncultured Porphyrobacter sp.
TCAGGAATCTGGACACAAAAAAGGGGAGCCGAAGCTCCCCTCTTCCGTTGTTCTGTATCAAACAGACTTAAGCGTAACGTACCGAAGTGGTAACGTCTTTACGGCGACGCATTGCGAAACCGATTGCGCCGAAGCCGATGATCATCAGTGCCCATGTGCCTGGCTCAGGAACGGCTGAGAATGTCAGATCGCCTGAGAAGCTTGATGGGCCGTCAGCTGTACCAACAACATTCAAAGTGAATGTGCCGCCGCTGATGCCGCTGTTGATGAGCGTACCGATGTCCAGGATGCCGGTCTCAAGATCGAAATCGATCGGACCGCCGGGGCCAGCAAGATAGATGCGTGTGAAATCGATGTTGCCGTTACCGCCAACATTGATGCTGGTCACAACACCAGAAAGTGCGCCTTGGTCAGGCAATGTGAACGAACCTGCTTCTGAGAACATTCCAGCAGCGTTAACAACGCCAGAGAAGTCAAAGTTACAAACAGGAGCGGCCGTTGTGCACGGATCCGGATCTTGGTTGATTGTCAGTGCAGCAGACGCTGGCGCAGCAAGTGCAAACGCAGCAGCTGCAGCAGCTGTAGTAGTAGCGAGTTTAAACATGGCTATTCCCTCTAATTAGAAGCCTCCGCATTTGCTTGCCCTATCAATGAGCATCACATCTGCGAATTCGTTGATTCCGCGAATCGAGAGTTCATTTACGTTTCGGTAACCTTTGGAGCAAGCCGAAAATGCAATTTCGTCCCGATCTGGGACGTTTTTGTTAGAGTGTTGTTTCTGAACAAAACTGTCATATTTCAGCAGCATCTATTCAGCTTCGCTTTCATCGTAGGAAAAGAAACACAATTCCAACCGATTGCCGGTGTAAACGAGGAAGCGTTTTAGAAGATAAACTACAAAACTGGGGCCCAATAGCTAAGCGGCCTTGGCCAATTCCATGTCCAGCCGATCCCAAATCTCTACCAAAGCATCGGCCAATTCGGTCATCATTTCCAAATTATGCGCTGGCCCCGGCGTGAAGCGCAGGCGTTCTGTGCCGCGCGGGACGGTTGGGAAATTGATCGGCTGAACATAAACGCCATATTCTGCGAGCAAAATGTCGCTGATCTTTTTGGCTCTCACCGGATCACCGACCATCACTGGCACAATATGCGTCACGCTATCCATCACAGGAATGCCTCGGGTCTTGAGCAAGGTTTTGAGCGTAGCAGCATTGGCCTGCTGAGCATCGCGTTCCTCGCTGCTCTCTTTCAAATGCTTAACCGATGCAAGAACCCCAGCAACCAAAACGGGCGAGAGCGAGGTCGTAAAGATAAAGCCAGGCGCATAAGAGCGGATGCAATCAATGATCCGAGTGTCTGCTGCGACATAGCCGCCCATGACGCCAAACGCCTTGCCCAAGGTGCCCTCGATAATGTCGAGGCGGTGCGCGGCCTCATCGCGTTCTGAAATGCCGCCGCCGCGCTTGCCATACATGCCGACAGCGTGAACCTCGTCAACGTAAGTAAGAGCGTTATATTCCTCTGCGAGGTCGCACAGAGCATGGATCGGAGCGACATCGCCATCCATGGAATAGACGCTTTCAAAAGCGATCAGTTTCGGCGTTGCAGGGTCTTCTGCTGCCAAAAGCTCCTCCAAATGAGCCATGTCATTGTGCCGGAACACGCGCTTCTCGCAGCCTGAATTGCGAATGCCGGCAATCATGCTGGCGTGATTAAGTTCGTCAGAGAATATCACGCATCCGGGCAAAAGCTTTGCAATCGTAGAGAGCGTCGCATCGTTCGAGACATAGCCCGAAGTGAACAGCAAAGCGCCGTCCTTGCCGTGCAGATCGGCCAATTCAGCCTCAAGCTCGACGTGGAAATGGGTGTTGCCCCCAATATTGCGCGTTCCACCAGAGCCAGCGCCAACATCATGCAAAGCGGTTTCCATCGCCTCGATCACCTTGGGGTGTTGACCCATCGCTAGGTAATCATTGGAGCACCACACGGTGATCGGCTTGGGGCCATTGTGCCCGTGAAAACAGCGCGCATTGGGATAAGCACCCTTATTGCGCAAGATATCAATAAACACGCGGTAGCGGCCTTCGGAATGAAGCCGGTCAATCGCCTCGTCAAAGATCTGTCCGTAATTCAAGGAACTTCACCATTCAATTGCGCCGCGCATATTTGGCCGACTGCACGGCCCTACGGGTAATCGCCTGCGGATAATTGATTGCCATCTAAAACTCTTATGCAGCAATTTCTAGGGCGATCTTTGCGAACGATTCGCGACAATGCCTGTTAAAACCGATCAATCTGATCGATCCCATGCATGGCAAGAGCTGGCTTTAGGCTATCAAGGGCCGCAATCGAGCCGGTTGTAACAGCCTTGTCAGCGGCGCTTTTGGTGAAGGTCTGTCCGTCCAAAAGCGCAGCAATTCTGCGCGCTATGCCCTCTGCGCCGTCGATGAGAGCCACATTAGGGCCAAAGCTTGCACTAAGCTCTTCAGCCAAGAGCGGGAAATGCGTGCAGGCAAGAACGACAGTGTCGATGTCTGCGCCTCCGTCCATATTGCGCAAATCTGCAACGGTACTGGCAATCTTCGCATGGTCATAAGCGCCCTTGCGCAATTTCGCTTCAGCCACATCGACCAAATCAGGCGCTGCAATCCGGAGCAGCCGTTTGCCAGCCGCAAACTCAGCCTCCAACCGGTCAACATAGGGCTGGTTGATGGTGGCCTGTGTCCCAATGAGGCCAATCGTGCCGGTTTTGGTCATCGCTGCGGCAGGCTTAATCGCTGGCACTGTGCCCACAATCGGCACTTCCAGCACGTCGCGCACCATCGGCAGGGCAATCGTGCTCGCGGTATTGCAGGCAATGCAGATGAGGCGCGGGCTGTATCTCTCCGCCATACGCCCCAGCAGACCGCAGACGCGGGCGGCCACCTCGGCCTCGCTCTTCTGGCCATAAGGGCGCCCCGCATCATCATAGGCCAAGATCACTGGCACATCGGGCAGATGCTCGCGCAATTTGGCCAGCACCGTCAGGCCGCCAACACCGGTGTCGAGCAGAAGGATAGGGGCGGATGGGTCGGAAATGGTGCGGTCTCTCGAGATGTTTGCTTGTAGATTAGCGGGCTATTACTTAGTCATGCGAAAAATGAAAGGCAGGGCTGCCGCTTATGGATCAGCAGGTTTTGGCACTATTGCTGGGTTTTGCATTGGGATCGGTTCCTTTTGGACTGCTGCTCACGAAGCTTGCGGGGCTGGGCGATGTGCGCGATATTGGCTCGGGCAGCATTGGCGCGACCAATGTTTTGCGCACTGGCAATAAGGGGCTGGCAGCGGCCACAGTCTTGCTCGATGCAGGCAAAGGCGTTGTGGCGGTTTTGCTTCTAGGGTTCTTGTGGCCCGAAAACGGGCACTTGCTGCCAGGCATCGCTGCTGTTGGCGCGGTCGCTGGCCATTGCTTCACCCCTTGGCTCAAATTCAAAGGCGGCAAGGGGTTTGCAACAGCCGCTGGCGTATGCCTTGCGTTGGCATGGCCGGTCATGCTCGCTTGCGCAGGGATATGGGCCGCAACCTTGATGGTGAGCCGCATTTCCTCTGTCGCATCCATGGTCACGATTGTTGCAGCACCGCTCATTGCATGGGGCTCAGGTTTCCTCTCGATCATCCCTGCCTTAATCGCGGTTGCAGCCATCGT
>CAZTFZ010000193.1:0-3682 GCA_964613105.1 uncultured Porphyrobacter sp.
GGGTCTGTTCCATCGCCGCTATCAACAGGCTCATAGCCATAGTTTACGCCGTCGGTCGAAAAGTCATAGCAATCGGTCGTGCTCGCAAAGGACACAAAGGTGCAGGTAAGCGCGCTTGGCGGCGTGCCTTGCTGAAACTCAACCGGGCCGCTTCCTGCACTTCCGAAATCGGCCAGCACTAGGTCTGTTTCGGGCGGCAAGGTCTCTGTCACTTCGACGCTGTTCTCATTCGGGGGCGAATTGCCTGTGTTGGTGACGGTGATGAGGTAATCGGCAAAACCGCCGGGCAAGGCAAAATCGCCGCCTCTGTTATCATCGAGCGCGATCAAGCTTTTGGTCACATCGACATCGGCCTCTAGCAGAGCATGGAAGCTGTCTGAAAAGGCGATGATTGCCACTTGCTCGGCATCGCCTGCCGCGATTGTGCGCTCGCCGTCTTGATCGGTATCCTCGTCAATCCGCAGCGTTATGGTGGCGGAATTGACCGCGCAATTGCGGATCCAGCCGCCGTCAGCATTGTTGCGGCTGAGTTTCTTTGCGACCACGACTGCGCTGCCAGAGTTCAGCCCGTGAGCGGTGCTTTGGCACCCTTGGTCCCAGCCGCGCAAAAAGGGCGTTGTCGTCATCGCACTATAGCTAATGTCAGCGCCAGCGGTGTTGGGAAATGTCCCTGAGGAGCCGCTTGGAAAGGCAATCCAGCCGATTTGTTCGCTCGTGGGGAAGGGGCCGGAGAAGGCTTGGCTTCGGTCGAGCGCGACCTGAAAGCCAGTGATGCTGGGCGACTGCGCGATCGAGGTGATGTGCGGGCGCGAGGATGCATTGGCCACATCGCGGGTCTCGCTATTGGCGGTCTGCAAATGGTGCACAACCGTTGGCGTGCCTGCTAGCGGGGCTGAAAAGCTGACATTGGCCCAGCTTGCAGTGCCGCCTGTAAAGCCGCTGCCAAATTGCACCGCGCTGGTGTTGGTGAACCCAGCCTCGATCACTGTGCCATCGGGCAGGACATGGCGGCCCGGCTCAACCGCGATATATTGGGTGAGCATGGATAAATGGCGGCCGTCGAAATTATCGGGCTCAAGGATCAGCTCGTCAAAGCCTGTGGTGGAGACATTGGTGATCTGGACGCTGGCCGCATTGCCGCCAGAGCTATTGCTCAAAACGATAACGATGGGGGTTGTGTCAAAGGCCTGCTGAAAGGTGACGCGGTCGGGCGTGCGGTTGGTGCCCAGCGTATCATGCGCTGTGAAAGTGCCCGCTTCGATGCGTCCTGCTTGGGCAGGTGTCGCAGCGAGGAGGCCAAAGCATAGCAACAGGCCCGCCAAAACCCCCGCCAAACCCTTCGCAAAGGGGGCAGGGATGGATGCTGTAAAGATGCCAATATTATCGGCCATGCGTATAATATCGCAGGCCAGAGTTAATGTTCGGTGAGGTTTTACTCGTGTCTCTTGGCGAGTAGTCAAAAATTTGCGTAATATTAGATGGTTAACAGAGCAAAAATTTGTAGGCTTGGCCGCGCATGGCTAGGGTTGGGCTGATCCCTGTTGACCTTAGGGGCGAATCGCACTAAGCGCCGCTGTTCATTCGACATGTGGACAGATGTTCGGCAAGCGCGCTCTTTTGGGCCGCCTTCAACCGAGCGCGGGCGTTATGCGCTTTTGCTGCTTTGCGTGCGAGTGGTTTTGTAGCGTTGAGATGGGGTGCCGGCCAGCTTCGGTATGACCCTGTGGAGCATTGGAGAAGTAAGTGGCTCGTATTGCCGGGGTAAATATCCCCACCAATAAGCGTGTTATTATCGCGCTGACCTATATTCACGGAATTGGCCGAACTTCGGCCCTTAGAATTGCCGATAAGCTTGGCATTGATCACGCGCGCCGTGTTCAGGACCTTACCGATGAGGAAGTCCTGCGCATTCGTGAAGCAATCGATGCTGATTTCTCGGTTGAAGGCGATTTGCGCCGTGACACCGCGATGAACATTAAGCGCCTGATGGATCTTCGGACCTATCGCGGCCTTCGCCATCGTAATGGCCTGCCCGTTCGCGGACAGCGCACGCACACCAACGCCAGAACCCGCAAGGGCAAGGCCAAGCCGATCGCCGGCAAGAAGAAGTAAGCTTTGCTGTTTTCGCCTTTTAACGGGGCGAGGGCGAGAGCTTTTACCTTCTTGAGACACTAGAGGAAGTACCACTATCATGGCAGCACGCGAACAAGGCCGAGTGCGGCGGCGCGACAAAAAGAATATTTCAAGCGGCGTCGCGCACATCAACGCCAGCTTTAACAACACAATGATCACCATCACCGATGCACAGGGCAATGCGATTAGCTGGTCCAGCGCTGGTATGATGGGCTTCAAAGGTAGCCGTAAGTCTACGCCATACGCTGCGCAGGTCGCCGCTGATGACGCTGGCAAGAAGGCTGCTGAACACGGTGTCCGCACCTTGGAAGTGGAAGTCAAAGGACCCGGCTCTGGCCGTGAAAGCGCTCTGCGCGGTCTGGCGGCTGTTGGTTTTACCATCACCTCCATCCGTGATGTGACGCCGATACCGCACAATGGTGTGCGCCCGTCCAAGCGTCGCCGCGTCTGATCCGTCTTTGCCAGCGGGCCTTTTACGAGGCGCGCTGACAGTCATTTACGGGCCGAACCTAGCTACAGTGCTTCGGTCCCGTTTCTACCCGATAGAATGCTATCGAGAGAATTAGGGGAAATTCATGTCCGTCAACACCAAGAATTGGCAGGAACTCAAGAAACCCAATACCCTTGAAATCAAGGAAGGCGGCGACAAGGTTCGCAAAGCGACCTTTACAGCCGAGCCGCTGGAACGCGGGTTTGGTCTGACGCTTGGCAATGCCTTGCGCCGGGTGCTTTTGTCTTCGCTTCAGGGCGCAGCTATCACCTCGATCAAGATCGAAGGCGTATTGCACGAATTTTCATCGCTTGCCGGTGTTCGCGAAGATGTCACTGACATCGTCCTGAACGTCAAACAGATCGCTCTTAAGATGGAAGGCGAGGGTCTTAAGCGCTTGCAGCTTTCTGCAACGGGCCCTGCGCAAGTCAAGGCTGGCGATATTGCCGTTTCTGGCGATATTGAGGTGATGAATAAGGATCTCGTGATCTGCCACCTCGATGAAGGCGCGACCCTCAATATGGAGCTGACGGTTGATACCGGCAAAGGCTATGCGCCTGCCGTTCAAAACCGTCCAGCAGATGCGCCGATTGGCCTTATCCCAGTCGACAGCCTCTATTCGCCAGTGCGTCAGGTCAGCTATAAGGTTGATAATGCGCGTGTCGGGCAAGAGCTTGATTACGATAAATTGTCGCTGACTGTTGAGACAGATGGCACAATTTCGCCGGAAGATTCGGTCGCTTATGCGGCGCGTATCCTGCAAGATCAGCTGACATTGTTTGTCCACTTCGAAGACGGCATTCCGCAGCCTTCAAGCGCGATGATCGGTCAGGCTGCAGAGCCGCAGGAAAGCGACACCAACCAATTGAACCGCTACCTTCTCAAGAAGGTCGACGAGTTGGAATTGTCGGTTCGCAGCGCAAATTGCCTCAAGAACGACAACATCATCTATATTGGCGATTTGGTCCAAAAGACCGAAGCGGAAATGCTGCGCACGCCAAACTTTGGCCGCAAAAGCTTGAACGAAATCAAGGAAGTTTTGTCGAGCATGGGTCTTCG
>CAZTFZ010000194.1:0-3675 GCA_964613105.1 uncultured Porphyrobacter sp.
GCCGCTTTCTGGCTTGGGCGCTTTCCAATCAGCCGCGAGGAGCATGAGGCACGCGTCGCTCGGCAAGCAGCAATCGAGGCATAGGGCAGCAACAATTCATCAAAAGAGATATTGGCGCGCAGGCCTAGCTCTGCCACGATAGCATTCAAGAATCGCAATTCAGCAATCACACAGCAGCATTTTTCAGGAGAGTAACCCATGGATTTTCAACCAACAGAACGGCAGGCCTATTGGCGCGACCGGGTAAAGACCTTCATCGAAACCCGCGTTCGTCCCGCTGTTGACACGTATAAGGCACAGGATGCCGAGGGTGATCGTTGGAAAGTCATCCAAGTGGTTCAGGATTTGAAAGCCGAAGCCAAAGACCAAGGCATTTGGAACCTCTTTATGCCGCCGCGCAATGATGGCCACCATCATGTTGAGGACACATTCGAATTTGAAGGCCCGGGCCTCACCAATCTTGAATATGCCCTATGCGCTGAAGAAATGGGCCGCGTCGGCTTTGCCAGCGAAGTCTTCAATTGCTCTGCGCCTGACACGGGCAATATGGAAGTGTTCCACCGCTATGGCACGCTTGAGCAGAAAGAGCAGTGGCTGCGCCCGATCATGAATGGCGAGATCCGCTCTGCCTTCTTGATGACAGAGCCAAACACCGCTTCGTCAGACGCAACCAATATCGAAACCCGGATTGAGCGCGATGGCGATGAATATGTCATCAATGGCCGCAAATGGTGGTCTTCGGGCCTTGGCGATCCGCGCTGCAAAATCTCCATCGTCATGGGCAAGACCGACTTTTCTGCTGGCCGTCACGCTCAGCAGAGCATGCTCCTTATGCCCAATGATGCGCCAGGCGTGAATATCATCCGTCACTTGCCAGTGTTTGGTTATGACGATGCGCCGCATGGCCATATGGAAGTGGAAATGAAGGACGTTCGCGTTCCGGTCACCAATATGCTGCTTGGTGAAGGACGCGGGTTCGAGATCGCTCAGGGGCGCCTTGGGCCTGGCCGTATCCACCACTGCATGCGCACGATTGGCGTTGCAGAAGAAGCGCTGGAGAAGATGTGCAAGCGTCTGCAAGAGCGCGAAGCCTTCGGCAAGCCGATCTATAAGCACTCGGTCTGGGAAGAGCGTGTTGCCCGCGCCCGTATCGACATTGATATGACGCGGCTTCTGTGCCTCAAGGCTGCTGACATGATGGATAAGGTTGGCAATAAATCGGCCAAGCAAGAAATCGCCATGATCAAAGTGCAAGCGCCCAACATGGCCTTGCGGATCATTGACGATGCGATCCAAGCCCATGGCGGCGGCGGCGTATCGGAAGATTACGGCCTTGCCGCAGCTTATGCTCATCAGCGCACTTTGCGCCTTGCTGATGGCCCTGACGAGGTCCACGCGCGCTCCATCGCTCGGATGGAATTTGGCAAGCATGTGCCCACAGAAGGCCCAACCGCCAATGCCCTTCGCGGCGACAAAAAGGCTGCTGGCGCTGCTGGCGGCTTTAGCTCCGGCGATGTCGGAGCGACGCGCTAATGATTAAGGCTGCAATTCTTGAGAAACCCGGTGAGGGGCTAGTTATTGGCGAGATTGAAATCGCTGATCCAGCCCCGCATGAGGTGCTGATTGACACCAAGGCTTGCGGGCTTTGTCATTCCGATTTGCACTTTATCGACGGCTCTTACCCGCATCCTCTGCCCGCTATTCCAGGGCATGAGGCGGCGGGCGTTGTGCGTGCTGTCGGCAGCGAAGTGCGCAGCGTGGCGGTGGGCGATCACGTCGTATCCTGCCTCTCGGCCTTCTGCGGTCAATGCGAGTTTTGCGTGACTGGCAGGCTTGCGCTGTGCCTTGGCGGGGCGACCCGCCGCACGCCCGATGCAGCGCCGCGTATCGCGCGCGGCGATGGCTCAACAGTCAACCAAATGCTGAACCTATCAGCTTTTGCAGAGCAGATGCTGATCCACGAGAATGCCTGCGTCAAAATTGACAAAGCCATGCCTTTTGACAGAGCCGCTGTTCTGGGCTGCGCTGTCACAACGGGCGCTGGGACAATCTTCAACGCGGCCAAGCTGACACCTGGCGAGACCGTGGTTGTGGTTGGCTGCGGCGGGGTTGGCCTTGCCGCCATTAACGCTGCGAAAATTGCCGGTGCTGGCGTGGTTATTGCCGCTGATCCTTTGGCGGAAAAGCGCGAGCTCGCCAAGGTTCTGGGCGCCACTCACGCAGTTGACGCTATGGCCCCTGATGCTGCCAAGCAGATTATGGAGATCTCTGGCGGCGGTGTGCATTACGCCATCGAAGCGGTTGGACGGCAGGCCTCTGCCGATTTAGCGGTTGCTTCGCTTAGGCGCGGCGGCACAGCGATCATCCTCGGCATGATGCCACTGGATTGCAAAGTCGGGCTTGGCGCGATGGACTTGCTTTCGGGCAAGAAGTTGCAAGGCGCGATTATGGGCGAAAACCACTTCCCCGTCGATTTGCCGCGGCTGGTTGATTTCTACCTGCGCGGGCTTCTCGATCTCGATACGATCATCGCAGAGCGCATCCCGCTTGATGACATCAACAAAGGCTTTGACAAAATGCGCGAGGGACATTCTGCGCGCAGCGTGGTGGTGTTCGATTAATGACGCAAGAAACGGCAATTGATTTCGATAAGGAAATGGTCGGCACAGTTGAAGTGCCCGAGGCTGACCAGCTCGATCTGGAAAAGCTAAGCCAATGGTTTGAAGCCAATGTGGAAGGCTATGCTGGCCCGATCAGCTATAGCAAGTTCAAAGGCGGCCAATCGAACCCGACTTACCGGATCGACACGCCTCAGCGCTCTTACGTTTTGCGCCGGCAGCCCTTTGGCAAATTGCTGCCATCAGCCCATGCGGTTGACCGCGAATATGCAGCAATGACCGGGCTGTATCCAACCGGTTTCCCTGTGCCGCAGACCTTTGGCCTGTGCGAGGATGCGGACGTTCTAGGCTCCAAATTCTTCGTTATGAGCATGGCCGATGGCCGCAGCCTGTGGAATGGCGCTTTGCCCGGCAAATCAAAGGACGAGCGCCGCGCATTGTACAACGCTTTGATCGACACGATTGCTGACCTGCATTTGCAAAAGCCAGCCGAGATTGGCCTTGGCGATTTTGGCAAACCGGTTGATTATTGCGCTCGCCAGATCAACCGCTGGTCAAAGCAGTATAAGCTTGCTGAAACAGAGGATCAGCCCAAGATGGAGCGGCTGATTGAGTGGCTGCCGCAGAGCATTCCGCCGCAGCATGAAAGCAGCGTGGTGCATGGCGATTATCGGCTCGACAATGTGATTTTTGCGCATGACGAAGCGCGCGTTATTGCGACGCTCGATTGGGAGCTGTCGACGCTTGGCGATCCGATTGCCGATTTTGCCTATTTGATGCTCAATTGGTTCCAGCCATCAGAAGATGGTCGCGCTGGCTTGTTGGGGCTGGATTTGGACGCGCTGGGCATTCCCACTGTCGAAGATGCGGTGGAGCGTTATGTGGCGCGCACTGGCTATCCCGTGCCGCCGATGGATTGGTATTTCGCCTTTAATCTGTTCCGGCTTGCAGGCATCATGCAGGGCATCAAAAAGCGCGTTATCGATGGCACGGCATCCTCTGCCCACGCCAAAGCGATGAGCGACCGCGTCTCTCCGCTGATTGACCGTGCCTATGA
>CAZTFZ010000195.1:0-1984 GCA_964613105.1 uncultured Porphyrobacter sp.
CCCGGAAATGGAGCAAGGCCGCGCACCAAACGCTCTATGTCCTCAGCCGGTTGCTGCCAATCAATTCGCGCTTCTGCTTTGTCGATTTTGGGCGCGTAATTGGCATCCTCATCATCTTGAGCGACCGGAATATGCTTATCGAGCTCGCGCAGTGTCTCTGCCATCAGATGAGCGCCGATTTGCGCCAGCTCGTCCGTCAATTCGCCTGTGGTCTTGCGTTCTATCGGGGTGCGCTGCGTCGCCAGCATCGGTCCTGTGTCAAGGCCTGCCTCCATCTGCATAATCGTGACGCCGGTTACCGGATCGCCCGCCATAACCGCGCGGTGGATTGGGGCCGCCCCGCGCCAGCGCGGCAGGATCGAGGCGTGGATGTTGAGACAGCCTTTAGCGGGCGCATCAAGCACGGCTTGCGGCAGGATTAGCCCATAAGCGGCAACCACCGCGACATCTGCGTCGAGGCTTGCCAGCTGTGCTTGTTCTTCGGCGGTTTTCAAGGATTTGGGAGAGCGCACCTCCAGCCCCAGCTCCTCTGCCGCCAATTGCACAGGCGAGGGGCGCAATTTCTTGCCTCGCCCAGCAGGCCGGGGCGGCTGCGTATAGACGCAAGCAATCTCGTGACCCGCTCTATGCAGGGCGCGCAAGGCAGGCACGGCGAAATCGGGCGTCCCCATAAAGATGATTTTGTATTTTGAGCGCATAAGCTGCGGCATAGGCCTTTCTTCAGATGGCCCCTGCCTCTATCGACGCTGTCATGGCATCGCAAGAGATCGAAGCGCTGGCGAGCGCCCTATCACGGCTTCCCGGGCTCGGGCCGCGCTCTGCAAGGCGGGCGGTATTGTGGCTGGTGAAACGGCGCACGCAGGCTTTGCCGCAATTGCTGGAGGCCCTTGAGGGCGTGCGCGATACTCTGGTGGAATGCGATGTGTGCAGCAATATCGACACGCGCAATCCGTGCGGCATATGCGCTGATCATCGCCGCGACACCAAGGCGATTTGCGTGGTCGAGGATGTCTCTGACCTGTGGGCTTTGGACCGCGCGAAATTGTTCACCGGAACCTATCACGTGCTTGGCGGCAAATTGTCGGCTCTGGATGGCGTTCGGCCAGAAGACCTCAACATCACAAGCCTGATGGCGCGCGTAGAAGCGGGCGGCGTGAATGAGATTGTGCTGGCGATGAATGCCACATTGGAAGGGCAAACCACCGCGCATTATCTGGCCGAGCGGATGGAGAGCTTTCCGGTGCGCATCACTCAGCTGGCCCATGGTCTGCCAGTGGGCGGAGAGCTTGATTATCTCGACGAGGGCACGCTTGCTCAGGCTTTGCGGGCCCGCAGACCTGTTGATTAGAGCATAGAGGCAGCACCGCTAGCGCTTTACTGGACTTGCACCTTAGCTCCTCGCATCCTAAATCGCCCTCATGGCTATACGCGAAATCCTAGAAGTGCCGGACGCCCGGCTGAAAACCGTTTCTCAACCCGTCAAGCGGTTTGATGAGGCGCTAAAAACGCTCGTCGATGATATGTTTGAGACGATGTATGATGCCAATGGGATCGGTCTTGCTGCGATCCAAGTGGGCGTGCCAGACCGTGTCTTGGTGATTGATCTTCAACCAGAAGACCCCGATGCAGAGCCGGTGGAATGCGACCATGATGGCCATGCGCATACTCATCCCGCAACCAAGAACGATCCGCGCGTCTTCATCAATCCCGAGATCCTCAATCCGGCGGAGCAATTGGCGACCTATCAAGAAGGTTGCTTATCGCTGCCGGAGATTTTCGCTGATGTTGATCGTCCTGCGACCTGCCGTGTGCGCTATCAAGACCTTGATGGCAAAAGCCATGAAGAGGATTTGGAAGGCCTTATGGCGACCTGTATCCAGCATGAGATGGACCATTTGGAAGGCATTTTGTTTGTCGATCATTTGTCGCGTTTGAAGCGTCAGATGGCCCTCAAAAAGCTCAAGAAGATGCGCGAGGCGGCGTA
>CAZTFZ010000195.1:2084-3668 GCA_964613105.1 uncultured Porphyrobacter sp.
TTCTTGCAGTAATTTTGGCTCTTGCGGCCCTCGCTTTGGGGCTTGCTGGCGGCTGGTTTTTTGGCTCTCGTCCGGCGGCTGAGTGGCGCTCGCGATTTGAAGAGAGCGAGGGGCAGGCCAAGGATTTGGGCGAGAAACTGTCACGCATGACGCCGGAACTTGCGACCATGTCAGAGCGCGCTGCGCGGGCCGATGGTTTGGCTGAGCAGCTCGATCGCTCGCGCGAGGAAAACGCTAGCTTTCGCGCTGAGAGGGCGGGATTTGAAGAGCAAAAGCGGCTCTTGTCGGCCTCGCAAGCCAATATGCTCAAAGAGTTTGAGAGCGCTGGCGCTAAGGTTTTGAGCGCCGCGCAAGACAAATTGGCGAAAGATGCCGCCGAGCGGATGGGGAACTCGGAAAAGGCTTCAGAAGAGAAATTGAAGTCATTGCTTGCACCCGTTGGCGAGCGGCTGGAAAAATATGAAAAGCAGGTTGAAACGCTGGAAAAACAGCGGGTTGATGCTTTTGGTCAGCTAAGCGGCTTGATCCAGTCGATGCGCGATGGGCAGGAAGAAGTAAGGCGCGAGGCGCAGAGGCTGGGCAATTCGCTCACCGCTGGGCCCAAAGCGCGCGGGCGCTGGGGCGAGAAGGCTCTGCAAAACGTGCTGGAGCAATGCGGGCTTGCTGAACACACTGATTTCCATCTCGAGCAATCTTTTGAAACTGACAGTGGCCGGATGCGGCCCGATGCGATTGTGAATGTACCGGGACAAAAGAAGCTGGTGATCGATTCCAAAGTGTCTTTGAACGCCTATCAAGCAGCCTTTGAAGTCGATGATGATGCAGAGCGCAAACGCCATCTTGATCTGCACACAAAGTCGATGCGCAATCACGTGCAGACGCTCGGCTCAAAAAGCTATCAGAGCCAATTTGATGATGCGCCCGATTATGTGGTCATGTTTGTGCCGGGCGAACACTTTGTCGCAGCAGCGCTTGAACATGATCCAGAGCTTTGGGATTTCGCCTTTAGCAATAAGGTCTTGCTGGCAACGCCAACCAACCTCGTGGCGATTGCGCGCACAGTGGCGCAGGTTTGGCGGCAGGACAAAATGGCCGATGAGGCGCGCGAAATTGGCCGCATGGGGGCAGAGCTCTATGACCGCTTGCGGGTCAGCGCGGAACATTTGAAACGCGTTGGTGGCGGGCTTGAAAGCGCAGTCAATAATTACAACAAATTCGTCGGCAGCTTTGAACGCAACGTGCTGTCTTCGGGCAAGAGATTGGCCGATAAAGGCGTCGAGATTGGCAAAGCCGAAATCGCCGAAGTTCCTTTGGTGGAGGGCGCGCCGCGCTATAGTGCGAGGGATGCGGATGCCTCGGACGAGGCTGAAAGGCTTTTGATCGAAGGGCAGGCTGGAAATAATACTGAGGCAGCTGAATAACGGCTCAGCCCTCTGGCAGCTTGGGGTTTGCTTTGATCAAGCCTCTGGCGGCTCAATTCTCCAATTGCGCCAAAACCTCATAACCCAAAACCGCAGCGGCAACAGCGGCGTTCAAACTGTCAGCGCGCCCTCTCATTGGCATAGTGACCCGCAGATCGCAGGC
>CAZTFZ010000196.1:0-3663 GCA_964613105.1 uncultured Porphyrobacter sp.
CCCCGCCATGCACTCCACTATGTTCTGGCGCTTTATTCGGAGCAGCCCGCGCAATCGCGGCCTCAGCAGCGGCATCGGGAGCAGCACCATTCCCAGCAACAGGGGGCGGCATTTGCGTCGCCTGCATTTCCTCATCGGGCAGCAGGTTTTGCGGGTCCGCCACCTTGTCGGGGCGCGCTACAGGATCAATGCGGTCTTTCGCCATAATGTCGGCATTGCGCTTGGCCCATTCTTTCTCGGCCTCTTCCAGTTCTGCCTCGCGGATCATGGAATCCATGCCGCTGCGAAAATGAGCGGACATCCGCCGCATTTTGCCGATCCACTGTCCCGCTGTGCGTAAGGCAGCTGGCATGTCTTTCGGGCCGATAACAAGGATCGCGACGACCACGATCACCAGCAGCTCGGCGGCGCCAATATCAAACATGGGTGATTTCAATCATCCTGCATGCGCCTCTTCTGATCTGCAAATCGAGCTGGGCACGGGCCAACCATTGCGACTCATCTGCGTTTTTACGAAGCCCCGTCCGTATTATCCGCAGCTTGCTTATCAGCAGCAGCTTTCGCTTTGGCATCGGCGGGCTTGCCAGCGGGGCCCTCGATCTGGCCTTTGACAGAGGGCGAAGCATCGCTCGCCTCATCTTCATTCATGCCCTTTTTGAAGCTGTTGATACCCTTACCAAAATCGCCCATCATTTCAGAAATTCTTCCGCGTCCAAACAGGACCAGAATAACGATTGCGATGATAATGAGCTGCGTTGGGCCAAGCGACATGGGGGAACCTTTCTACTGTCTGCTGGCACCTATATAGGCACGCGAAACGCGAAGCGCCAGAGAGCCTTTTCAGTCAAGCGTCATTCGCGTCAACATCCGATATGGTTTCAGGCTCGGACACTGAGTCGGTATTCACGCGCTCACTTGCGTGGATGTCAGCCTCAGGAGCCTCGTCTTGCGAGCCATCAACATCGGGATCATCATCACCCATAAGAGCGGTAAAAGCATCATCAACTGGATCGAGCAGGCCAGTGGCGCGCAATTCGGCAATGCCGGGCAAATCCTTGCGCGAGGCAAGGCCAAAGTGATCGAGAAATTCAGGCGTAGTGGCGTAAATCGTCGGGCGTCCAGGCACTTCGCGGCGGCCAGCGATTTTGACCCAGCCTGCCTCCATCAGAACGTCCAGCGTCCCGCCCGATGTCTGAACCCCGCGAATGGATTCCACCTCAGCGCGGCTCACCGGCTCGTGATAGGCGATAATCGCAAGGACCTCTGTGGCGGCGCGGCTAAGCTTGCGCGATTGCTCTTTCTCGCGGCGCAAAACATGGGCCAAATCGGGCGCGGTTTCGAAATGCCAGCGCTTGCCGCGCTCAACCAAATGAACGCCAGCTGGCGCATAAGCTTGCGCCAAATCCGCCAAGGCCGCGCGCACATCGCCGACCGCTGCATCCCCCAGAAAACTTGCCAAAGCCTCTGCGCTCATCGGTTCTTCGCTGGCAAAAAGCGTCGCTTCAACCGCTCGCACTAAGGGGTTTTGTCGCACTTCATCAGCAGCTGCTTCGTCACTCATCAGCGCGGCCTCCTCAATTTGAGCGGGCCAAAGATCGCATCCTGGGCCAATTCTGCCTTGCCCATGCGAGCGAGTTCCAAGGCCGCAACAAAGCTCGATGCGATGATCGAACGGCGCAATTGCGGCTCTGTCCCCTTGGGCAAGAACTCCTCTAGCGCCACCCAATCGAGCGTCACGCCCAGCATAGAGGACACGCGCTCCAAGGCCGTGTCGAGCGTCATAACGAGCCGGTCGCGCACCATATGCACAGCAGGCGCATTGCGCGCTTTGACTTGGCCATAAGCCTCGATGAGAGCGAATTGATCGCATTGCCATAGGGTCTTGCGGTCAATCCTGAGGCCCTCGGGCGCAGGCCGCACAAACACATCGCGCCCCTGCCTGTCGCGGGCCATCAGCCGAGCGCCCGCCTCGCGCATGGCGCCCAACCGCTGCAGCCGCAATTGCAGCTTCAGCGCCAATTCTTCGGCGCTCGGGTCCTCTTGCTCTTCTTTGGGCAGCAGCATGGAGGATTTGAGGAATGCCAGCCATGCGGCCATCACAAGATAATCCGCCGCCAGCTCAAGCCGTAAAGCCTCTGCCTGTTCGATATAATCCAGATATTGATCCACCAGAGCAAGGATCGAGATTGAGCGCAGATCAACCTTTTGCCGCCGCGCCAGATCGAGCAATAGGTCGAGCGGCCCTTCCCATCCATCGAGCTCTAGATAAAGCGCGTCATCGCGGGCACTGTCTTGCTCCAGATCGAACGGGCCGCGGTTTCCTGCAATGCCCGCCCCCCCTGCAACGCCCTGCCATTCTTCGTCGGCATCAAGAGCCAGTTGTCGAGCGTTTGCGCTGCCACCATCAAGAATCAGGCTGGCTTCATTGGGATTGCTGGGCTGGCCAGCCCGTTTCGCCTTCTCAACGGGCCAGTCGGAATCAGGCAGGCCGGAATCGCTCATGCGACCGCCTCTTGGGCTGCCAGCAAAGCGTCGCGTTTAGCGAGCAGCTCTGTGACCCGCTCGCCCGCATCGCCAGAGCCCACAGAACCAGAAGCGGCTGGCACAATGGCTTGCTCCACTGCCTCCAGCCGAGCCCTTGTCGCGGCGCTGGCCGCAGGCAAAGCGTCAACAATCGCCTCCATATCGCCCATCTTGGCCCAGCAATTGAGCACCAGATCGCAGCCCGCCGCGATGGATTTGGCCGAGCGCTCGGCAATGCTGCCATCGAGCGCCTCCATATCAATATCATCGGTCAGAAGCAGGCCATCAAAACCAATGTCCTTGCGGATAATATCGGCAATAATGGTCGGCGAAAGCGTCGCCGGATTGTCCTTATCCCACTCGGTAAACAATAAATGCCCCGTCATCCCGATGAGAGCAGAATTGAGCGAACGGAACGGCGCAATATCCACCTCCAGCTCAGCCGCGCTGGCGGTGACCGTGGGCATGGATTGATGCGTGTCAGTGGTGGTTCGCCCATGGCCCGGCATATGCTTCACACAGCCCACTACGCCGCCCTCACTCAAGCCATCGAGGATCGCGCGGCCAAGGGCTGCCACTTGCATAGGATCGCTGCCCAAAGCACGGTCGCCGATCACATCATGCGCGCCCGCTTGGCGTACATCCAAGGGCGGGTGGCAATCGACGCTGACGCCAACCTCTGCCAATTCAAGTGCCAGCGCATGGGCATTGGCCCGCGCCGCTTCAATCGCGCTGGCGGGCGCTGTTTGATAGAGGCTGTCGAACACTGCACTTGCGGGAAAGGCTGACCATACAGGCGGACGCAGGCGAGCGACCCTCCCGCCCTCTTGGTCGATGCAGATGAACAAGTGATCATTGCCATGCAGCTCTCGCAAATCGTCGGTCAAAGCGCGCAATTGCGCCTTGTCGCAGATATTGCGTCCGAACAGAATATAGCCTGCGGGCGCGCATTCTTTAAAAAAGGCACGTTCCTCGGCGCTCAAAGAAAGGCCGGAAATCCCAAATATCGCAGGTGTCATGGCAGCGTGGGTCGCAAATCTAGCCCCTATGCGCAAGGCAAACCATGGCCTGTTTCACCAATCCTCGCTCAACCAGACCTTATTTGACCAAACCTTGCTTGACCAAGCCCTATTTGACCAA
>CAZTFZ010000197.1:0-3662 GCA_964613105.1 uncultured Porphyrobacter sp.
GGTGTCACAGGGATTTCTGTTGATTTCACTCTGCCTGATTTGGTCGATGTGCTGGCCAAAGAAGCGCTGCCTTTGTCGAGCGATGCTCGCGAGGCGGTGCGACGCGAGCTCGACACAAAGGATGCAGGCGGATTGGCGGGCATCGAAGGGGGCGAGGCCTATCTGCCCTTGCTCTATGCAACAGGGCCTTTTGACGAAGCGATAGAGCGATTGTCTGCGATTGATGCCAAGGGCACTTTGGCGAGCCGGATTGCGGGCCTTAAAGCCATTGCTGAGGCGGTGGGTGGCACGGCTCGATTGACGCTCGACCCGAGCGAGCGGCATGGGTTTGAATATCAAAGCTGGTTCGGCTTTACGCTTTATGCCGATGGCGCGCGCGGGGCCTTGGGTCGCGGCGGCACCTATGTGATCAAGGGCACTGGCGAGGTTGCAACAGGGGTTTCGCTCTATGCAGAACCATTGCTGGAAGCCTTGGGCGATGCTGCGCATGACGCTGCGCCAATGCTGTTCTTGCCGCTTGGCCATGACCGAGCGGTGGCGGCCACATTGCGCGGGCAAGGCTGGCGCACGCGCGCAGCCTTGAATGCTGGCGATGATCCGGCCTTGCTTGGCTGCTCGCACACACTTGGCATCAGCGGGCCGCAGCCCCTTTAGCCGGTTTGCATAAAGCCCAGATCGGCTGAGTTAAACCGGCCAATATTGGGCGAAATGCTGGGCAATTCGCTCAATTCAACGCCAAGCCACTGGGCCAGTGTTGCCGAATATTCGTCGACTGATGTGCTGGGCAAAAGCCGCCCTCTGCCAACTTGATCGTCTGTTTCCAGAGAGAGCGCAGGGGCTGTGCCGTAGAAGCGCCCGCCATTCACCGCTCCGCCCATGATCAAATGGTGAGCGCCCCATCCATGGTCGGAGCCATCACCATTGGAGGCCAAGGTGCGGCCAAAATCAGATGCAGTGAAGGTCGTGACGCTGTTCTCGACACCCAGCTCAACAGTCGCTTGGTAAAACGCGTCCATGGCGAAATCTAGGTTAGAGAGCAGCGCTCCGTGTTGGCCGATCAGCCCATCGTGATTGTCATAGCCTCCGGTCGCCACAAAGAAGACTTGGCGGCGCACGCCCAAGGCATTGCGGGCTGCGATCATCTCAGCGACAATCCTCAGCTGATTGGCGAGCGAGTTGCTGCCTTCATCAGGCACGAAACTGGTGTTGAGCGCAACTGGGCTGAGCGCATCTGTCACAAATTGCTCTGCCTCGATTGAGCGACGGGTCACATTGGTGTGGTCAGCCTCCAGCAAATGACCAGAGCTTTGCGTGAGCAGGCTGCGCATGGCATCGCCCGCTACTCGCGAACGGTACAATCCATTGCGGACAGGGTCGACCGCCACTGCGCCATTGGACGAGATTTGATAAGATAATGAGTTTTGTCCAGCCAAGAACACGGCATTGCCAGTGGCCGAGATATTGGTGAAAATGGCGTTTGAATTGGCGCTCATGGCAAGGTCGCCCATCCGGCCGCCCCAGCCAGTGGTTGAGCCTTCGGGCTGCGAAGACATCCAGGTTGATTGCTGGTCATTGTGCGAGAACAATTTTGGCGGCAAAGGCACGCTGCGCGCATCATATTGGGCGCGGCTGGTGGGGGCTTCCAATGGGCCAACATTGAGCAAGGGCGCCATCGCGCCTTCATCAAAGCGGGCTTTCATGCGCGGCATGGTGGGGGCCAAAGCATATTGAATGTCGTTCGTTAAAACTTGGGATTGCGGCTGGTCGAGCACCGTATTGGCCAACGCTGCGCGCGGCAAAGCCACTCCGCCGCCCGCCTCGCCATTGCCGCCGCGAATGGTGCTGTAAGCGGCGTAATTGCTGGCATCAAAGGGGATCAGCAGGTTTGCATGGTCATTGCCTCCGTAAAGGAAGATGCAGACCAAGGCTTTGTAATCGTCGCCAGCATTGAATGCGGCGAGCTCGCCAATGCCGGCAAGTCCCATGGCATAGCTGGAGGCAGCGCCAACAGCTGCCATTTGGCTGGAGCGGCGCATGAAGGCGCGGCGGGAAAGTTCGTGGGTTTTGTTGATAAACATTGCGGGCGGGCTCTTGTAAAAAAGGGGGGCTTTTGCGGGCGGGCTGCTATTTCTGGATGAGATATTCTGGCGCTGCCATCACCAGCATGATTGCGGCCTGCACACGGCGCAATTTGTCATCCTCGCTGCCAGTTTCGCTTGCGGGGAAATCATTGATGCCGCCCAAAATGGTCGCTCGACTGGTTTCGCTGAGTTGCCCGCCGGTTAGCAACAGATCGAGCCGGTCAAGCAGCGCATTGGCATCATGGGCTATCGCGACCTCAGCTGGGTAAGTGGTCTGCAAATCGCTGGTCACAAATTGGCGGCCCTCGATCACTCGGCTCATAAAATTGATATATCCGGGCGCGCTGCTTTCATTGAGCAGCTGAAACTCGGGCGCGACCAAACCATTGTTTCCCGTGTTGGAATTGGCTGGCACATAGCCGGGCCTAAAGAAGTTAAACACCGATGGCGAACGCAATGGGCTTTGGCCGAGCCGAGAGCTGGGATCAGAGGTTTCGCGAACGGTCCAAAAGCCGCTTTCAGAGGTTGCTCCAAAGGTTCGCGCCCATTGGGCAAGGCGCAGCATTGGCTCGCGCAATTTGCCAAAGGTGGTGCTGGCCAGATTGGCAGTATTGAGCGCCTCATCATCGAGCCATATTGCCCGAAAGACAGCGCGCAAATCGCCGCGCGTGCCGCTGCCATTGTTGTCGAACACGCTGGCGACCCGCTGGACATAAGCGGGCGAGGGATTGCTGGTCACTAGACGCTGGATCATCTGGCGGGCAAAGAAAGGGCCAACATTGCTGTGGTTGAACAGCGTATCGAGCGTGATGCGCAAGGTTTCAGCAGCGCTGGTGCCTGCTGGAATTGTCACCCCAAGGAAGCTCTTGGCCTCGTCAGAGTGAAAGCTGACCGTTTGCGGGTTGCGCCAGCGCGAACTGTCGGCGGTCATCGGCAATTGTGTGTAGTCAATCGCATCGACTTGGCGAGTGGAGCCGATCTCTTGCGTGGTTGTGTTGCCAGTATAATCGAAATCATAGCCGGTGAAGGCTTTGGCAAGCTCTGTCACATCGTCATTGGTGTAGGTTTCTAGCGGGCGCCCATTGCCATCTGTTCGCTCTGTGCCGTCAGGATTGAGCTCTACAAGGCCGATAGAGAACAATTGCATCACTTCGCGGGCATAGTTTTCATCCGGCGCGCGGCCCGTATTGGGATCGCCGCGCCTGTTCCCGCGCGTGTTGAGCCATACGCCCATCGCTGGGTTGAGGGTTATGTCCTCCAAAAGGTCGCGGAAATTGCCAAAAGCGTGCTCGTTCAAAATGTCCCAATATTTGGCAATGCCCTGACTGCGCCAAGCAAAATTGACGCCGTTCAAAGAGACAACGAAAAACTCAGAAAGCGCCAAGGCTGCGCGTTTGCGCACTTCACCAGAACCGCTCATCAGCTGGTTCCAGATCATATAGTCGCCGGGATTGCGGGTGTTATACCAGCGATTGTCATCGACGCGGTTGAAGCCATTGGCCTCGAGCCATTGCATGCCTGTCTGCGCAATTGGCGCATTCAATTGCGTATCGAGCCATGGTGCAAAGCCGCGGGTCTGCA
>CAZTFZ010000198.1:0-3653 GCA_964613105.1 uncultured Porphyrobacter sp.
AGCTTATGCGGCATCGTCACATTGCAGCCGCGCCACAAGGGATCGTTGCGGCGCTCGGCAAGATAGCTCTCAAGATTGTCTGGCGCGACTTGATACGCGCGATAGCCAAAACCCATGTCCGCATCCAAGCCCAACTTCGCTAGCCAAAAGCCATGGATAAGCGGCGATTTGGAATGGGCAATCGGATCGCCGATCACCTCTGCATAGATATTGCGCGTTTGCTCGCTCATGCCAGCACTGCGCCATGCTCGCGCAAGGCGGCGAGAACTTGCAACAGGGGCATGCCGAGCACAGTAAACTGATCGCCAATGATGCTGGAAAAGAGGTTCGGGCCAGCCGCTTCAATCCGAAAAGCGCCTGCGCAGCCAGCGATTGCTGGCCATTCTGCATCCAAATAGGCTGCGATGAACTCCTCGCTGTAATTGCGCACTGCCATTCGCGCAAAATCGCTGCCGACCCAGATGATCTGGCCGTCTTTGGCAAGCGCAGCAGCGCTGTGCAATGTCATGGTTTTGCCAGCAAAAAAGCGCAAATGATCGGCTGCTTCTTCGCGGGACCCGGGCTTGTCAAAACGGCGTCCATCCACTTCGAGGCCACCCACTTCCACTAGCGAATCGCTGCCCAAGACCAATTGACCCTCAGCGGTGGCAGGCATCTGTCCAGAAACATGAGCAGCTTTTGCAGCGGCCAAGGCTTGCGCGATTTCAGCCGGAGTGCTGCCGTCCATCTCTGCCTCAAGCGCGCGTTCGTCAATATCGGCAGGGATAGCCTCAAACGCTACGCCAACGCCTGACAGCATGGCTTTGCGCGAGGCGCTGCCGGATGCGAGAACGATCGAGCTAACGGAGAAATCGCTCATATCGGCTTCACTCCCTCAAACCGCCCGCTGTCATCACCGCGCTTAAGCTTGCGTTTGCGTTCTTCAACCAGCCGCAGGATTGCCGCAGCGGTTTCCTCGATAGAACGGCGAGTGACATCAATCACAGGCCAGCCATTATCGGCAAACATGCGCCGGGCAAACGCCACCTCATCCTTCACCACATCATTATCAACATAGGGCGTTTCATTGCGCTCGTTCAGCGTCAACAAGCGGTTCCGGCGGATTTGCACCAGCCGCGTCGGGCTGGAAGTAAGGCCAATAACCATCGGACGCTTGAGGTTGAACAGATTGGGGGGAGGGGGGCTTTCGACCACTAAGGGAATATTGGCGACCTTATAGCCGCGATTGGCAAGGTAAATGCTGGTCGGTGTTTTTGACGAGCGCGAAACACCAGCAAGGATAATATCGGCCTGCTCCCAATTCTCAGAGGCGATCCCATCATCATGAGCAATGGTGAATTGGATCGCTTCGACACGGTCAAAATAGGCATCATCCATCAAGTGCTGCCGGCCCGGCTTGCCATGCGCTTCTTGGCCAAGCGCCGCTTCCAAAGCCTCGGTCACACGGTCGAGCACTGGGATCGCAGGCAGGCCCAATGTGCGGCAATGATGCTCAAGGCGTTGGCGCGTGTCGGGATTGACCAGAGTGTAGAGCACAAGGCCCGGCTGCGCGGTAAATTCTGGCACGATCCGATCAAGATGCTGCTGCGAGCGGACCATCGGCCAAAAATGCCGATCAACCTCGGCGTTTTCAAACCGCGCCAAAGCCGCCTTTGCGATCATTTCCAAGGTCTCTCCGGTGGAATCGGAAACCAAATGCAGATGGGTTCGGGACATATCTTGCAAGACACCTCAGCCAAGTAGAAACCCTAGCTTGCCGGGATAGTCACCAGCATTTAGATAGAGCTTCAAGATAGGCCAAAGGGCCTGTTGAAACGCAGTGGTATAAACCACGGTACAAACCTGCCGACAAGTTTGTGGACGAATTCCATCCCCGTTTCGCTCCATTTCGGACACTGAGTTTAGAACAGGAATGGATGTATTTAGACAGGCTGGGGAGAGCTGGGATAAATAAGACTCGACTCAGGGTTTGTGCGGATTCGCATTGGGGAAAACACCTAAGTCTTGTGGGAGAATTGCGGCATTATCGCGCAATCCCCAATATCCACAGGGCCAACAACCATCATCAACCCTATTAATATATATATTATTTATTAGTTAGGGACCGATATGCCTGGTCTTCTCCTTGATACGCTCAGCGGTAAACCCGCTTCCCAAGTGCCCATCTGGCTTATGCGTCAGGCTGGACGCTATCTGCCCGAATATCGCGAATTGCGCGCAGACAAAGGCGGCTTTCTAGCGCTGGTCTATGACGCTGATGCAGCAGCAGAAGTCACGATCCAGCCAATTGAGCGGTTTGGCTTTGACGGAGCGATCCTGTTTTCCGATATTCTGATCATTCCATACGCCATGGGTCAAAACCTCACTTTTACAGCAGGCGAAGGCCCGCAGCTTACGCCAAAGCTGGTTGATAGTGCTCTGGATAGCCTCTCACAGGCTCCTGAGCGCTTGCTGGGCATTTATGAGACGGTTCAGCAGGTTAGGAGCCGTCTGGACGATAAAACGACGCTGCTGGGCTTTGCTGGCAGCCCATGGACCGTTGCGACCTATATGGTGGCAGGCGAGGGCAGCCGCGATCAGCATGATGCGCGTTCTATGGCCTATCGCGACCCGCAAGGCTTTCAGGAAATCGTCGATGCGATTGGGGCAATGACGGTCGATTATCTTGAGGGGCAAATCAAAGCAGGCGCAGAAGCTGTGCAATTGTTTGATAGCTGGTCGGGCAGCCTTGCTCCCAAAGAGTTTGAACGCTGGGTGATTGCACCCAATGCAAAGATTACCGCAGAGCTCAAAAAGCGTTGCCCTGGCGTGCCGATCATTGGCTTTCCCAAAGGCGCTGGCGAGAAATTGCCAGCCTATGCGCGCGAAACTGGTGTTGATGCGATTGGGGTGGATGAAACTCTGGACCCCAATTGGGTGGCAAAGAACTTGCCCAAGGATATGCCTGTTCAAGGCAATTTTGACCCGCTTTTGCTGCTTGCAGGCGGTGCTGCGATGGAGGAAAGCGCGACCGCTATCCTCAAAGCCTTTGCGAACCGCCCGCATGTTTTCAACCTGGGTCACGGGATCGACCGGCGAACCCCGATTGCTCATGTTGAGCAATTGCTGGGCGTGGTTAGAGCTTGGAGCCGCAATTAGTCTCGAGAATATTTTGCCAAAAACACAACCCGCGGATGGTAAAAGGGGTGACGCGCGCTTAGCCAATCCCTACATGTCGCAACGATGCAGGAAATTCTCGCCATGACTTACCTTTGGCTCAAGGCTGGCCACATTATTTTCATGGTGTTTTGGCTTGCTGGCCTGTTCATGCTGCCGCGCCAAATGATTTATCTGCACGGCGTTGAAGCCCAAAGTGAGGAAGCCTCGCTCTGGGAAAAACGCATGGGCCTTTTGCGCAAAATCATCCTCACCCCATCGATGCTGGTGGTTTGGGTGCTCGGGCTGGGGTTGGCAGGCGCGATTGGCGCTTGGGATCAGGGCTGGTTTCACGCCAAATTGCTGCTGGTTATCCTGCTAACTGGCTATCACGGCTGGATGGTCGGCAAAGCCAAAGCGATGTGCCGGGGCGAGCGCCCGCTCACTGAAAAGCAATTGCGCATGTGGGGCGAGGTGCCCGGTATCTTGCTGGCGCTGATTGTTGTCTTGGTGATCGT
>CAZTFZ010000199.1:0-3651 GCA_964613105.1 uncultured Porphyrobacter sp.
ATAAATCAAGCGTAGCCCCCCGCTAACGCCAAAAATTGGAGAAAAACAATGACGACCGATACAGCAAAGCAACCCGGCAGAGCCCGCGCGCTCCTTTCCACCGCCGATATGCGCCTTTTGCGCCGCGCGCTCGAAAGCCACGCCAAATCAACAGAGGACCGCGAAGAGCTCGCCAAGGTCAACGCGCTTCACCACAGGCTTGGCACTTATGCGCCTGCTGATGGCTAAGTAAGCTTTACCCCTTTAGGCATATCCAGCACGTTTCCTTTTGAACACAGTGCTTCATGCCTTGCTCAGTCTCCTGGGGAGGAGAACCGGCCGTCAGGGTGTTTAATCGCATCCTGGCGGCCAAATTTTTGAGGCCAATCACCAATCACCAATCACCAATCAACCGGGCATCAGATCAAGCGCTGCCGCAGCAAGCCCCTCAGCCCCAGTAGCGATCACCTTTTCAGCGTCAGGCGCCCAAAATGGTGAGTGCAAGGAAGGCAGCGTCATCTCGCCCGCTTGCGCTGCTGCAAAGTCAGCCTCAGGCACGCCGCCAACCCAAAAGATCAGCGATTGCACATCATCGGGCGCAGCGCGTTTGAACTGGCCAAAATCCTCGCCTCCCATAACAGAAGGCACTTGCACCACGCGGTCAGCGCCAAACCGCTCGCGAAAGCCAGCCATAACGCTCTCGGTGAAATCAGGGTCGTTAAAGGTCGATGGAGTGTAAGGCTCTATCACTGTCACCGTGGGCATTTTGTCCTCTGGCATGCCAGCGGCAATCGCCTCGCCCATGGCAATCCGCTCAATCCCATCGAGCAGCAATTTGCGCGATTCGTCGCTATAGCTGCGCACGGTCAATTGCAGCTTTGCCTCGTCAGAGATGATATTGTGCTTAGCGCCTGCATGAAAGCTGCCGACGGTCACAACGGCAGGATCAAGCGGAGAGCTCTCGCGGCTAACCAAGGTTTGCAGCTTCATCACAATCGCGCTTGCCAAAACGACCGGATCCTTGGTCGTGTGCGGATAGGCGCCATGCCCGCCCACACCGGGTACTGTGACATCGACGCTATCGACATTGGCCAAAGCAAAGCCGGGTGAAAAACCGATCATGCCAGCAGGAAACTGCGCTGCATCGTGAAAAGCAACCACGTAATCGGGCTTAGGAAAACGCGTGAAAAGCCCATCTTCGAGCATCGCAACCGCGCCCAGCCCCAGCTCTTCTGCGGGCTGCAAGATCATCACCAGAGTGCCCTGCCATTGATCTTTGCGCGTCGCCAGCAGCTGCGCTGCGCCGATAAAGCCCGCCATATGCGTATCATGCCCGCAGGCATGCATCACACCTGTGGTAACGCCGCTAGCAGGCGTTGCGACCTGCGTGGAGGCAAACTCTAGCCCGGTCTGTTCCACCACTGGCAGTCCGTCCATATCCGCGCGCAGCATGACGACTGGCCCATCGCCATTGCGCATCACAGAGACTACGCCGGTCTGTCCGACGCCTTCTGTCACGTCAAAGCCAAGATCGCGCATCATTCCGGCGAGTTTTGCGGCGGTGCGATGCTCTTCAAAACTTAGCTCTGGATGGGCGTGCAGGTCGCGGTAAAGCTCCATAAGCGCGGGCATGTTGGCGTTGAGAGAGCTGCGCAATGTGTCGCCCTGCTCTTGCGCTGAATTCTGGGCTAGCGCTTCAAACTGCCCCTGCCCTTCAACGAAATTTTGAGCCTGAACTGGCGCTGCGAGGCAGGCAGACATCGCGACTAGCGGCAAAAGAGCATTTTTCATCAGGTAGCCCCTCCCAAGGCCAATTTACCAACTACAGATCATACGTAACGACCAACGCAATCGACAAGGTTGTGACCATGATCAAAACCAGCGGAACGCCAGTGCGGATATAGTCTTTAAACTCGTAAGACCCCTCGGCCATAATCAGCATATTGGTCTGATAAGCAATCGGGGTAGCGTAACACAGATTGCAGCCGAACAGCACAGCCAAAATAAGCGGTTCTGCTGGCAGGCCCAGCTTCGTCGCAATGGCAAAGGCAATCGGCGTGCCAACGGTCGCTGCCGTCGCGTTTGAGGCAAAATTGGTGAGGAAGGTCACGAACAGCATGATCGAGGCAAGCACCGCAGCGGGGCTAAGGTGTTGCAGCCCCAGCGACATGAGCTCGCCCAGCCAGCCTGCGGCCCCGCTCTCCAAAACAATCCGGCCAACCGCAATGCTGGCCGCGACCAGCACGATGACTTTGGCCGATAAAGCGCGGCCCACACGGTCAAATTTCACGCAGCCTGTGACGAACATTAGGATTGCGCCAGCAAGCGCCGAAATGGCAATCGGCAAGAGACCAATCGATGCTGTAAAGATCGAGCCGATCATAATCGCGCCAGCCAGCAAGGCTTTGGAGCGGCGCGGCAATTCGCGCATGCCCTCAAGCGTTAAGAGGCTGTCAGCGCGGGCAAATTCTTGCAGATCATGCGGCACGCCCATGACCAGCAGAACATCGCCCTCTGATATCCGCAGATCGCCGCCAAGGCTGAACTCATCGCGCGCACCCAGCAGCCGTTCGGGCCGGTGGATGCCGATCACAGCAACGCCGTAAAGATCGGCAATGCCAGAGGTCGGCAAAGTGCGGTTGAGCAGGCGGGAATCTCCCGTCACGGTCATTTCGACAACCGCAATGTCCTGCCGCTTTTCTTGGCCCTGACGGCGGATGCGGTCGATCACCCAGCTAGGCGCGGCATCGCTGCGAAGGGTCTGCACCGCTTCTTCAATGGCTTCATGCGTGCCGGAAACCCGCAGGCGCTGCCCCGGTTTTAAGAGGCCCGGCGGGGCATCGTGAAACTCAATATCGGCTGGGAGGCGTGAGAGTATCTCGGACAATTCGCGGCCATTCAATGCGCTGTCCTCTGTGACCCGCAACCGAGTGACAAAGCGCCGCTGCGCGCCCGTATTCTCGACGCGGTTGTCACCGAGCAGTCGCGGCATAACCAGCCACAGATAGGGCAAAGCAACCAAGGCCGCGACCAGAACGATGGGGGTGTAATGGAACACGCTCATCGGAGCCATGCCCAAATCGGTTGCGATAGAGACGACAAGGATATTGGTCGATGTGCCGATCGTGGTGGCCATTCCGCCGATCAATACGGCCGCATTAAGCGGGATCAGCGTTTTCGATGCTGGCATTGCTCCGCGCGCTGCCAAGCTAACGAAGATCGGCAGCAATAGCACCAGCACCGGCGTGTCATTGACCGCCATCGACAAGAACAACGCCACCAGCAAAGAGAAGAGCAGCCCCACTTGCAGGTTGAACTTGAACACGCGTTCAAGGATGCGGGCAGCAGGCTCCAAAGCGCCTGTCACCACCAGCCCTCGGCCCATAATCATCAAAGCGCAAATCGTGATCAGCGCGTAGTGACCAAATCCGGAAAAAGCGAGCTGGAGGCCGTCTGTTGGCTGCGAGCCTTCCAGAGGGAAGAAATAGAGCCCCACCGCGATCACCGCGATGGTCAGCAAGGACACGATCTCGACCGAAAGCCGCCCACGCGCAAAGGCGATGAACATGGCTGTTGTGACCAGCATCGCAGCGATTGCGTGAAAAGAAGGTATGCCCACCATAGTGCGCAAACTGCTCACAGAGGCAGCGGCGAATTACAAGTCTTTTGTTT
>CAZTFZ010000200.1:0-3634 GCA_964613105.1 uncultured Porphyrobacter sp.
CAATGGATGCTGCTCGTCAGCAAAAAGGTGATGCGGGCAGAAGATTTGGCCGAGGGTGATCCGGTCAGCCTTGAGCTGGAATTGCTCTAAAGCTTCTGCATAATCTCAAGCCGGTTGCCAAAAGGATCGCTTGTGAAAAAGCGCTCATAACCCTCTACCGGCGAGCCGTCTTTTGTCGCTATGCCTGCCGCATCAAGCCGAGCGCGCAGCGCCCGTGCATCAGCAACCAAGAAGGCGGGGTGAGCTTTGGCCGCAGGGCTGAACTCTGGGTCAACGCCGATATGCAGGCTAGCACTGCCACCTTCCAGCCAGCACCCTTCGAAAGTCATATTCGCAGGGCGAGGCACTTCGCGCATACCCAAATGCTCGCAAAAGAAGCGTTTTTCTTCCTCAAGTCCGCCCGCTGGAATGGCCAATTGCACATGGTCTAGCCCAGTAATCGCCATCAAACACGCTCCGCATTGGCGATGGAATCGCTGGCTCGCAAGGCGCTTAGGATGCGTTTTAAATGCGCCAAATCCTTGACCTCCAAATTGGCATCATAGCTTTGGAACGGCGGGTCGTGATGGACCTGTGCAAGCTCGCGCACATTGGCGTTGTTCTGCGCAAAAATGGCGGTGGCTTCGGCCAATGTTCCCGGGCGATCATACAAGGTCACGCGCAGCCGCCCAATCGCACCAGCCGAGCTACGGCCCCATGACAGATCGATCCAATCGCTGTCGATGCCATTGGCCAAATGGCTGCATTCAACTCCGTGCACCTCGACCTTTTCGCCCGAGCGGCGCGTGCCTACAATTTTATCGCCGGGCAAAGGATGACAGCATTCGGCCATGGTAAAGCCAACCCCTGCGGTGAGGCCGCGGATGGACAAACGCTTGCCCAATTTGCCCCAATGCGGAGGCTCAGGCATTTCCTCTGTGCAACCTGGAACCAGCGCCTCCATCACTTCGCGGTCGCCAATCTTGGCAGCGCCGATAGCAAAATAGAGCTCTTCATCGTCCTCCATCTCCAGCCGCTTTACCGCTTGGCGAAGGGCTTTCTTGCCAATTTTCGCTGGCACTTGATCAGCGATTTGCGTGAAGAGCTTTTGCCCCATTTCGCTCACCTCAGCGCGCTCTTTAAGACGCAAAGCGCGGCGGATCGCAGCGCGCGCCTTGCCCGTCACGACATAGCCGAGCCATGACAATTGCGGCTGCGCCCCCTTGCCCTTGATGATCTCCACCACATCGCCATTTTGCAGCGGGCTGCGCAAAGGCATGTGCCGGCCGTTGATCTTCGCGCCCACAGTCTGCTCGCCAATATCGGTGTGGATCGCAAAGGCGAAATCAACCGGCGTTGCACCCTTGGGCAATTGGAACAGAGCGCCCTTTGGGGTGAAGGCAAAGATGCGGTCTTGATAAATCGCTAGCCGTGTGTGCTCTAGCAATTCCTCTGGATCGTGGCTCGCATCGACAATCTCGATCAAATCGCGCAGCCAGCCCACTTCACCATCGGGCCGATCGCCCTGTTTGTAAGACCAATGCGCAGCCAAGCCAAATTCATTGCGGCGATGCATGTCGCGCGTGCGGATTTGCACCTCTACCCGCATCGAGTTTTCATACATCAGCGATGTGTGAAGCGAGCGATAGCCATTGTTCTTGGGCGTCGAGATATAGTCTTTAAACTTACCCGGCAAAAACTGCCATGTCGTATGTAGCAGGCCAAGCGCAGCATAGGCATCCGCCTCGCTCTCGCAGATAACGCGGAATGCCATAATGTCGGTGACTTGCTCAAAGCTGACATGGCGCTCGGCCATTTTTCGCCAGATCGAAAAGGGGTGCTTTTCGCGGCCTGACACTTCGACCGCTAGGCCAGCCTCTGCCAAGGCCTGCTTGATTTTTAGCGCAATGGCATCGACCTGCCCGCCGCCGCTATTGCGCAATTGTTCGAGCCTACCAGTGATGGTTTTGAAGGCTTCGGGCTCCAATTGCTCAAAGGCCAGAAACTGCATCTCGCGCATATATTCATACATGCCAACGCGCTCTGCCAAGGGCGCGTAAATATCCATGGTTTCGCGCGCAATCCGCTGACGCTTTTCGGGAGATTTGATGAAGTGGAGCGTGCGCATATTGTGCAGCCGGTCGCCCAATTTGACCAAGAGCACGCGGATATCCTCGCTCATCGCCAGCAGGAATTTGCGCAAGTTTTCAGCTGCCCGCTCATTCTCGGGCATTTGCTCAATCTTTGACAGCTTAGTGACACCATCCACCAGCCGAGCGACATCGCCGCCAAAATTGACTTTGATGTCGTCAATCGTGGCAAGCGTATCTTCGACCGTATCATGCAGAAGCGCGGTCGCAATTGTCTCTTGATCAAGCTTGAGATCGGTCATTAGCCCAGCAACTTCGACCGGATGGCTGAAGTAAGGGTCGCCGCTCGCCCGTGTCTGCGTGCCGTGTTTTTGGACGGTATAGACATAGGCGCGGTTGAGCATCGCCTCATCAGCGTCAGGGTCATATTCTTTGACCCGCTCAACAAGTTCATATTGGCGAAGCATCTTGCGCGCAGTTTGGGCAAGTCACAGCATATTGCAACGCAATTCGAAAGGGCACGCGAAATTACCGCATTCATGCAGAGGCTAGCACAGCTTTCAGGTGAGGCCGCGCAGGCTATAGGCTGACCTGCAAAACCCCGCTCGCATCCACGCTGCATTGGGCCAGCGACAATTTGCCGCAGCGGTTTTGTGATTCTAAGCCCTCGGCAAGATCAAATTGATAGCCATGCCAGGGGCAAATTATGCGTCCATCATCGCTCACTTGCGCATCTCCCAGCGGACCCAGCAAATGCGGGCACGTTGCGCTGTGCGCGACCCATTTACCTTCCCCACCAGCCTCAACGAACCGCAAGCAATAATCACCGCCAGCAATTGTGATTGTATGGGTCAACGCACGGTCGAGAGCGCTTTCAGGACCCATCTCTATACTGCTCACCGACTGATCACCGGCCGCGGCCAGTTTGCGGCTGTCGAGAGCCCGCTGGCGGCCCAGCATCAACCCCTCATCCTCGTCATACAGCTGAGTGTATTGCTGGGTGAGCATGGCCTTCACCATCTCGGCTTGCTCGGCATTCTCTGGTGCTTGCGGGAAGTAAAAGCGCACCTCTACCTCAATTGCGTCGTCATCATTTTCGCCATTGCTGAGCGCGCACGCCTCAGTATGGATTTGGACACCCTCGCCCAAACCAGCGACAACCGTTGTCGCCCAATAATTGCGCGGTTTATCGACCAGCAGTTCGACCAATTGATCACCGCCATTTTGCGGTAAAGCGGTCTTGCAACGCCAGCCCCACGCGCCTTCCTCTACCAAGGCGATATCGGCAAAGGCGCTGGGGTGAACAAAGGGCAAATGCTCCCAATCATAGGCATTTTCCATCATCCGCGTCAGATTGACCGGAAGCTTGCGCCGATAAGTGCCCAGCAGATGCAATCTTGGTATAGCCGACGCATCAATTTGCTTAGGCCGCCCCTCAAAGCGGGCTTTGTCTGCTTGCGTCAGCTCCATTGTGCTCAGTTCCATTGTGCTTCTGGCGGCAAGCTCATCAGGATTGCGTCGATATTGCCGCCGGTTTTAAGGCCGAACAATGTCCCGCGATCATA
>CAZTFZ010000201.1:0-2356 GCA_964613105.1 uncultured Porphyrobacter sp.
GCGAAAGTCCAACCGATTGACGCAGCGCGCCAGCAATATCTGCTCGCCAATGAAGATTAATGCGCATTATCTAAGGCACACACAACCGCATGTCTGAACAAGTCTATATCCGCCCGATTGGGGCAGTGCTCAGCCCGCAGGCAGAGCATGGCGCTGCGATTAGGCTGGCGGGCGGCATGACCTATGCCAGCCGCTTTGCAATTATCACCCGGACTGATGGCGGGGTTACTGCGCGGCAATTGGCGGGCGTCCATGACATGGCAGAGGCGATTGCAGGTCTGCCAGAGGCGCTCCAAGCGGATGCTCAAGAGCAATGGACAGCGCTTGCCAAACCCCATGCAGGGCTATCGCTGGGAGAGCGCAACATCCGCCTCGACCAACCGCAAGTGATGGGCATTTTGAACGTCACCCCAGACAGTTTTTCTGATGGCGGCCAATTCTTGGACGATGAAGAGGCAGGCCGAGCTCATGCCGCTGCTATGTTTGAAGCAGGCGCGGCTCTGGTTGATATTGGCGGGGAGAGCACCCGTCCTGGCGCGGCCAAAGTCTGGGAGGGCGATGAGATAGAGCGAGTTCGCCCTGCGATTGAGGCCTGCGCTAGCATGGGCGCAGCGATCAGCATTGATACGCGCAATGCGGCAACGATGGAGGCAGCGCTCGATAGCGGGGCGCATATCGTCAATGATGTGTCGGCTCTGCGGCACGATCCCCAAGCGCTTGAACTGGTGGCGAAGCGGGGCTGTCCGATTGTGCTGATGCACGCGCCATCTGCTGGCGCTGATCCGCATGAAGGTGCTGACTACACCAATGTCGCCTTCGATGTGTTTGATTTTCTGCGTGAACGCCGCGATGCGGCCATAGCGGCTGGGGTTTCAGCGGACCATATTATGCTCGACCCCGGGATCGGCTTTGGCAAAAGCTTGGCCGATAATCTTGCGCTGCTAAACGCTCTGCCGATGTTTCATGGGCTGGGCTGCCCATTGCTGATCGGGGTTAGCCGCAAGCGCATGATCGGCGCTTTGTCTGTCGAAGAAACCGTCTCTGATAGGCTCGGCGGTAGCATTGCATTGGCAACCCTTGCGATGAATGCTGGCGCTCAGATTATTCGCGCTCACGATGTGAAAGAAACCGTCCAAGCCCGCAATGTGTGGCGCGGGCTTCGCGATGCGGCACTGACCGAATTTTCTGATCTGACGGATTAATCGCCAGCATTTTTCCGCTAATTTGATTGGCTTAGTAACCAATCCTTCCTGACTGCCGAACTGCGTTGTGAATGATGCTTTGGACCCAAGCATTTAATCGTCCCTTTTTGGTCGGTTGTTCCCCTCTCTCGGTTCCACAAGGAATACACCAATGCGTTCACCTTCTTTCCCGCTGATATCGCTTCTGCTCACCACCGGAATTATTGCGACGCTCCCAAGCGGCGCCATGGCTCAAGACAGCGCCAAAGAAACCTCAATCAAAGAGAACAGCGGTTTTTATGTGGGCGTTAAGGGCGGTATCACGTCCCCAAGTGATGAAACATTCAGCGGCGTTCAAGATCCTGTAACGCCTTCGCCCGGTGTCGTAGGTGCGCCTGCCGATGTGGCGGTTCAGTTCGACGAAGGCGCGACCTTTGCAGGCACCGTTGGCTATCGCTTGCCAACGCGTTTCTTGGGCATTTTCCAACCCAGCATCGAGGCTGAATATAGCTATTCTGAAAACGATGTTTCTGGCGGGTCTTTCAACGGCGGCGATCAATTCTTTGGCGGCGATGTTTCAGTAAACACCTTCACATTGGGCTATCGCTCGGAAGTCCATTGGAAGGACGATCAAAAGTTCATCCCCTATGCAGGCGGCTCAATCGGGATCGCCGACGTTGACAGCAACATCAATTATTTCCCCAATAATGGCGTCGCAACAGAGCCCACCTTTGCCGTAAGCGGCAGCGACACAGGCCTTGTATTGCACAGCAATCTCGGGGCGATCGTGCGGGTCACTGATACCATCGATCTCGATTTCAACCTTCGTTATCAGCAGATTTCTGGTCTCGATTTTGAACGGCGTTTTGTGGCAGCGGGCAATGATGCCTTCAACGCCGATGTATCGGGCCGGTTTGAAACCGTGTCTGGCTTTGCTGGACTGCGTTATCGGTTCTAACGCCTGAGGGCTGGGGTTGGGGCTGGGCCTTCGTTCTCAGCCAGTAAAACTTGAGTTACAAAGCGCATAGGCAGCGGAGTTTTCCCTGCCTGTGCGTTTTGCTTTGCGTAATCAGCCTGTCATCTTATTAAGTCACGTGGAGCGGCATAGGCTTCGCTGCTTTCTAGGAGACTTTCGATGCGTTGTGCACTTGCCCTTTGTCTTGGCTCTGCCTCTT
>CAZTFZ010000201.1:2456-3559 GCA_964613105.1 uncultured Porphyrobacter sp.
TCTAGGAGACTTTCGATGCGTTGTGCACTTGCCCTTTGTCTTGGCTCTGCCTCTTTAATATGTGCTGCCAGCGCGCCTGCAATGGCGCAGCACTCTGAAATTCCAGCTGGGCCAGATGACTTTTTGGAAGGCTATTTTGCAGCGCTGGAACGGCAGATTGATTTGCCAGCATTGCCTGCCGGGGCGCAGCTTACAGGTGACACTGCGCTGACGCGGATTGCCTTTGGCAGCTGCAATCACCAATCGCGCAGCCAGCATATGTGGGCGCAAATCGCCGCGCGCGATCCCGACATGTTCTTGTTTATTGGCGACAACAATTACGGCGATCAGTTTTGGAAGGGGGATGCGAGCCTTGCCACGCTGCGCGCAGCCTATGCCAAGCAGGCTGCAACGCCCGAACTCGTCACATTTCGTGAGCGGATACCGATGATGGTCACTTGGGATGACCATGATTTTGGCTTTAACGATGGCGGCGCAAATTTTGCCTTTCGCGGCTGGTCCGAGACTATTTTTGAGACCTTTTGGAGCGCCAGCGATGAAGTGAAATCGCGTCCTGGAATTTACGAAAGTCGCATGTTTGGCCCCAAGGGCAAGCGCACTCAGATCATTTCGCTGGATACGCGCTTCTTCCGCGCTGACTTTGATGCGGTGGCCTATTCGCCAGAGCGCCCGCCGCTGGGGCCCTATCTGCCGTCTAGCGATCCTGCTAAGACTATGCTGGGCGATGCTCAATGGGAATGGCTTGAGCAGGAATTGGCGAAGCCTGCTGATCTGCGCGTGCTTGTGTCCTCGATCCAAGTGATCACGGATGCGCATAATTACGAAAGCTGGGAAGCCTTGCCGCTAGAACGTGCTAAACTCTATGCGATGCTGGAAGCGCGCGAGACAAGCGGCTTGGTGATGCTGTCGGGCGACCGCCATGGCGGCGGGATTTATGCCGATCAGCCAGAAGGAATTGGTGAGAAGCTTTGGGAGCTCACTAGCTCCTCGCTCAACTACTCCTTCAGCTCAACCGAGGCCAACACCAAGCGCGAGCCTGACGATAAACGCCTCACCGATTTTATCTCTGAAGAGAATTTCGGGACGGTCGATATTGATTGGCG
>CAZTFZ010000202.1:0-3554 GCA_964613105.1 uncultured Porphyrobacter sp.
TTCCCTAGCTTGCTTCCTCGGCAATCTGCTTGGTATCGTAATAGTGGATGCGATGCTCGATCAGCAGACCATCTTCAAACCGCCCTGCTTCGCACAAGGTTTGAGTAATCGGCTCGCCAGTCTTGGTCGAGTTGATCGTGAGGCTTAGGATAACAACAGCCCAATCCTTGCCGCCGGTAATGTCGTGAAACTCGACCTTAGCCTCAGGCCATTGACCATACATTGCGCCTGCAACGGTCTGTAGAGCATCGCGCCCCTTATACCTCCCACCAAAGGGCAGCGAAGGCGCTTCATGGATGACCAGATCGGGATGCATGCATTCCGCCACCGCATCCCAATCACGCTGGCCCGCCAAAGCATATATCTTTCCAAGCAAATCCGCTGTCGATGCTGTTTTTGCCATAGGCCTATTCAATCGTTCCAATGAGATCGCCGACCTTATATTTGGCACCCTCTTCACCCACTGGCTTGATTATCCCAGCCGCAGTCGCCTCGATTTCAACGGTCGTTTTATCGGTTTCAGCGGTGTAAATAATATCGCCTATTGCGACCTCTTCACCGTCGCCAAACATCCATTCCGATAGGGTCACTTCAGTGGCACTCATACCGAGTTTTGGGATACGGATTTCTTCTGCCATTGTGCGATCAGCCCTTCCCAACCGAAGCTTTGATCTGGGCAACCAAATCAGATTTTTGCGGGATCCAAGCTTGCTCCAGATGCGTCGCGAATGGAACAGCAGCAAATGTGCCGCCAATCCGGCGCACAGGCGCCTTCAAACTGTCCCAGCATTTCTCTTGAATATTGGCCGCGATTTCTGCGCCAGTGCCAAAGTCACGGACAGCCTCGTGCAAAGTGATTGCGCGCCCTGTCTTCTTAACAGACGCCAGCACGGTTTCCTCGTCATAGGGGGCAATCGTGCGCAGATCGACGACTTCGACAGAGATACCTTCCTTGTCGAGTTCACCAGCGACTTCCAGCGCATCAAGCACTGTCCGGCCATAGGTGATGAGCGAGATATCAGTGCCTTCCTTGGCAATCGCCGCTTTGCCCAAAGGCACGCGGTAACCGGGGCCGGGATCTTCTGATTGGAGCCCGTAGCAGAGGATGTTCTCAATAAAGATCACAGGGTCATTGGCATCAATGCTGGCCCGCATTAGCCCGCGCGCATCGGCTGCATTGCTTGGCGTAACCACATGAATGCCAGCAACATGCGCGAACCATGCTTCCAGCATATCACTGTGCTGTCCGCCGAAACCCACACCCACACCAGTGGTTGTGCGAAGGACCATCGGGCACGGTGTTTGACCGCCCGACATATAGCGCAATTTGGCCGCGTGATTGACGATCTGATCCATGCAGACGCCAACGAAGTTCATCAGCATGATCTCGCAAATCGGACGCTGTCCTGCAAGCGCTGCACCAACGGCAGCGCCCACAATCGCAGTTTCGGAAATAGGCGTCGCGCGAATACGGTGCTCGCCATATTTCTCCGACAATCCAGCGGTGATTTTGAAAACACCGCCACCCTGCTTGTCAGACACATCCTCGCCAAGGCAAAAGACGCCATCATCTTCAGCCATAGCTTCGTCAATGGCCAGATTGAGGGCTTGCGTCATGGTGATTTGCGCCATTATGCGATCTCCTCAAGAACGTCTTTGTAAATCTCGTCAGTGCTCGGCAAATCTGCGGCCAGAGCATGCTCAACAGCCGCATCAATTTCCGCGTTTATGCCTTCGACGATTTTGTCGAGCTCTTCTTCGGTGAACTGGCGCTCCAGCATCACTTTGCGCAGCTTCGGCAAGGGATCTTCCGCTGCCATTTCTTCCAAATGCTCTTTCGGCATGTAAGAGAAATCAGAACCAAAGAAGTGCCCCATCATGCGGTAACACATGGCCTCAACCAGAACGGGGCCTTTGCCACTGCGCGCATGTTCGACAGCTTCCTCCATCGCTGGATAAACCTCATCGACATTGTTCCCATCGACCTTGACACCTTTCATCCCATAACCCGCGGCGCGGCTCGAAATGTCAGGACTGTCGGTGTGATCGGCATATTTGGTATGCTCGCCATAGCGGTTGTTTTGGCACAGGAATACAATCGGCAGCTTATAAAGTTGGGCCATATTCATTGCCTCGTGGAAGCCGCCAATATTGGCAGCGCCATCGCCAAAGCTCACCAAAGTCACTTTGCCATCGCCATTGTTCTGGCTAGCCATTGCAAGACCATTGGCAATCGGCAGACCGCTGCCGACCACGCCGGTTGTCACCATGATGCCTGTGTCGGGATCAGTGATGTGCATGGTGCCGCCCTTGCCCTTGCAAGTGCCGGTTTCCTTGCCAAGGCATTCGCCCCACCATTTCTCCATGGGAATGCCTTTGGCGGTTTGTTCGCCCTGCCCACGATATGTGCAAACGACATAATCATCATCGTCCAATGCCGCCATTGCCGCGGCCGAGACAAGCTCTTGCCCGCGCACGCAATAATACATGACCGCAACCTTGCCTTCCATAAGAAGGGCGCGGAATTTCTCATCCGTGCGGTTCACTTTCATAGTGCGGGTATAGACATCCAGCAATTTATCGCGGGAAATTTCAGCCATGAAAAAGGCCTTTCTTTGAAGAGAATTGTTGTGGCGGCGCGCGCTTAGAACTGAACGCGCCCTAGAATTGGACACGCTGCGTGAAGCCGCCATCGACCACAATATTCGATCCGGTCATGTAAGGCACAGCGGGGCTAGCGACGAAAACGATTGCATTGGCGACTTCTGTGTCATTGCCGAAACGGCCCATTGGCATTTTCGCCAGAGTGCCTTCGTACAATTCAGGCATGGCACCTTTGATGACTTCCCAATTGCCGCTGGGATATTCGATAGCTCCGGGCGAGACGCAATTGACGCGAATGCCTTGTGGGGCGAGCGCTTGGGAGAGCTGCGAACCATAAGTGATCAGTGCGGCTTTCATGGCATTGAAGGCTTGCGGCGCGATGAAAGTTTCAAGAGCAGCTGTGCTGCTCATGAAGAGGATCGAACCGCTATCGGAGTTGGCAAGATGCGGTGTCAGAGCCTCAACCCCGTTTACAGCGCCCATGATGTCGAAATCGAGTGTCGCTTGCCAATCGCCAGTGCCGCCCGTGCCCGAGGTTGAGGCTGTATGGATAAAGATATCGCATCCGCCCAGCTCGCCAGCTGCTTTCTCTAGCCATGCTTTATAGGCGTCTCCGCCACCTGCCATGTCAAACACTTCGGCAAAGACCTTGCCTGGACCTTCTGCGTCAATGGCCGCTTTGGCCGCTTCGATCTTGTCTTCCTTGCGGCTGAAGAAAGCGACATCAGCGCCCTCGGCAGCAAACAATTTAAGCGATGCGAGGCCAAGCCCGTGAGCACCGCCATTCATGATCACTTTCTTTCCCTTAAGTCCTAGATCCATAGCAGCCTTCTCCCAATTCAATCGAATGATTTGGATGAAGTCTAGCGAAAGAGGCGCAGAGCAAACATCGTCAAAAATGGGGGTGGTCGATCTTGTTATCTACGCAAATCGCGATGCGCAGAGTGCTG
>CAZTFZ010000203.1:0-1987 GCA_964613105.1 uncultured Porphyrobacter sp.
GGCGGCGGCGGCAATGGACGCGGTCTTGGCCAAGCCAACCAAAACGTCCTCGTCAATGGAGAGCGTCTGTCGAGCAAATCAGACAGCGCTCGGGATCAATTGGAACGCATTCCTGCCAATGATGTCGTGCGGATCGAGATTATCGATGGCACCAGCCTCGATGTGCCCGGCCTCACCGGACAGGTCGCCAATGTCATCGTCGATCTATCGGGCATTTCAGGCACATTTAACTGGAAGGGCCGCGCGCGCACCACGGCAGTCGATCCTGAATGGTATGGCGGCGAAATATCGGTTGCAGGCTCAACCGGAGCGCTCACCTTCACTCTGGGCCTCGACAATCCCAACAGGCGCTTTGGAGCGACAGGCCCCACGCTTATCACCGATGGAGCAGGCGAATTGCTCCAAGCGGAACAAACCGTCTTTACCGCCTCTTTTGACAAGCCGACCGCGACGGCCAATCTAGGCTATGATTTTGGCAGCGGCATCACCGCCACGCTTAATCTATCCTATGCCTATTCGGTGTTTCGCCGGTCCGAGGATGAGCAGCTTACAGGCCCGCTGATTGACCCCAACTTGCGCGCGATACGCACAGGCGAAGATGGCTTTGAATATGAGTTTAGCGGCGATATTACCGTGCCTTTGGGCGCAGGCCAACTCAAGCTGATCGCTGTCGAAACATTCGACCAAGAGGATTTCGAGCAAAGAGTTCTCCAAACATTCGAAGACCCGATGCTTGCGCAATTGGGCGAGCGCTTTACCCGGTTCGACCAATCGGGCGAGCGCATTGGCCGCGCTGAATACAATTTTCCATTGGTGGGCGCTGATTGGCAGATATCGGGCGAAGCAGCGTTTAACCGGCTCGACCGCGTGTCTGAATTGTTCGAGCTCGACGAGACAACCGGCGGCGAGTTTGCCCAAATCGACTTCCCCGAAGGCACAGGCGGCGTGCGCGAAGATCGTTATGATGTGGCCGTTAGTTTCAGCAAATCGCTGACCGATCGCCTCAGTCTGCAAGCAACCGGCGCTTATGAATTCTCAACCATCCAACAGACCGGCAGCGCTGCAAACAGCCGCAGCTTTGCCCGCCCAAAGGGCTCGGCTTCCTTGGCATGGTCAAACGGCGCAGGCTTTGACATTGTGCTGGGCGCTGAACGGCGCGTAGGGCAATTGTCCTTTGGCGACTTTTTGGCGCGCGTGTTTCTCGACAATGACAACGCCAATGCTGGCAATAATGAGCTGGTCGCCGATCAAACATGGGAAGTCACAGCCGAGATCAACAAAACGCTTGGCCCTTGGGGGTCCACCACTCTGTTTCTCGAACAGCGCTGGATTGAAGACCGTATTGCCCTTATCCCGCTCGGAGATGGCACAGAGGCGCGCGGCAATCTGCCCAACGCTCGCCGCACAGAGATTGAATGGACCACGACTTTGCTGCTCGAACAGCTTGGCATAAAAGGTGCGCAATTGGACATTCGGCTGGAGTATGAGGCAGGCGAAATCCGCGACCCTCTTACCGGTATTCTGCGCGATTTTTCTGGCGGACGCGACCGCGAGATAGAGCTCGATTACCGCCATGATTTGCCGGGCGGTAAGATCGCCTATGGGGCACGTTATGAGTTTAATCGCAATCGGCCCGATTTCCGGCTCGACGAGATTAGCGAGGAGTCCGATAGGCCTGGCTTTGGCAGTGTGTTTGTCGAGCATAAAGACATTGCTGGCCTGACGGTGCGCGCATCGGTAGAGAACATTCTGGGCGAGCGTGACCGATTTAGCCGCACCGTTTTTGAAGGCGAGCGCGACGCATCGCTGGTCGAGTTTTTTGAAGATCGCAGCCGCCGTATTGGCCCGATCTTCCGCCTCGATGTGAGCGGCAATTTTTGATGCGCTAAACCTGCTTTGCGGCGCGGCTTGCAATCCTTCAATCTTGGGCCATGATGCAGGATATGCAAAAACTCCTGCCTTCTCTCGCCCTTGCCCTAAGCCTTGC
>CAZTFZ010000203.1:2087-3551 GCA_964613105.1 uncultured Porphyrobacter sp.
CCTTGCCCTAAGCCTTGCTGCGACAGCCTCTGCGCAAGATCTGCCACTCGCGGCGGCCACCAGCAGCGAGGCTGAGGACGAGGCCAAGCAACAATTGGCACGCATTGCGCGGTTGGATGATGCAGGCCCGATGCTGAATGCGGTTATCGCAGTCAATTCTGACTCTGCCAGCGAAGCGCGTACAGCAGATTTCGGCGATCTACCCCTTCAAGGCCGCACCGTTTTGCTCAAAGACAACATAGAAGCGCGCGAGTTTGCGACAACTGCGGGCAGCCTTGCGCTGAAATACAATGAAACGGGCCGCGATGCGCCGCTAACGGCCAATATCCGCAATGCTGGCGGCGTGGTTTTGGGCAAGACAAACTTGTCCGAATGGGCCAATATTCGCGACAATCGCTCGACCAGCGGTTGGAGCGCAATCGGCGGGCTCACTCGTAACCCCCATGCGATTGATCGCAACACTTGCGGATCGTCCTCGGGCAGCGCAGCAGCAATTGCAGCGGGCTTTGCTTGGGCCGCTGTGGGGACAGAGACCAATGGCTCGATCTCATGCCCTGCCAGCGTCAATGGCATTGTCGGCTTTAAGCCAAGCGTCGGCGTGGTGAGCCGCAGACATATTGTGCCGATCTCCTCTACCCAGGACACTGCAGGGCCAATGACCCGCAACGTTGCCGATGCAGCCATGCTGCTGACCGCCATGGCGGGCGAAGACGCGAGCGACCCCGTGACGCTGACAGTGCCAGCAAGGCCCGAGACATACAGCGCAGGCTTAAGTGACAGCTCGTTGGAAGGTGTGCGGATAGGCGTGATGCGCGGGCAAATTGGCAATCGCGCTGATCTGGCCGCAGTGTTTGAAACGGCGCTCAAAGATATGGAGCAGGCTGGCGCGGTTCTGGTCGATATTGAGTTTGAACCCAATCGCCAGATGTATGCCGACAGCTTCACTGTGCTCTTGTTCGAATTGCGCGAGGAAATGGGCACATATCTGCGGTCGCTTCCCACCCAAGCCGATGGGACCCAGCCCCCGCGCAGCCTTGCTGATCTGATTGCGTTCAACAAAGCCAATGCGCAGAGCGAGATGCGCTGGTTCGGTCAGGATGTTTTCGAGATGGCGGAAGAAACAACCGACCGCGAGGCCTATGAAACCGCTCGGGAGAACGCTTTGCGAATTGCGGGCGAGGAAACGCTCGACATGTTGCTGGCCAGCAATGATGTGCAGTTTCTGGTGGCCCCTACGCGCGGGCCAGCATGGACCAGCGATTTGGTGACCGGTGACAGCTTTAACGGCTCAATCGGCTTTGGATCGCCTGCAGCCATCGCGGGCTATCCGCACCTAACCGTGCCGATGGGCGCGATTGAACGCTTGCCGGTTGGGATCAGCTTTTTCGGCGCAAAATGGGCAGATCACGAAGTCCTGCAGATAGGCGCAGCCTATGAAAGAGCGCGCAGCGCAAGCCTGCCACG
>CAZTFZ010000204.1:0-3546 GCA_964613105.1 uncultured Porphyrobacter sp.
GCTGCTGGATTGCCATTGCACAAAAGCACTGGGAAGGCGGCTTTGGGCGCGCTCATCCGCACCGTATAGACAGACAGGACATCGGGCCGGTCGGGGAAGAAGGTGATCCTGCGAAAGCCCTCAGCCTCGCATTGAGTGCACAGCATCCCGCCAGAGGCATAGAGCCCCATCAATTGTGTGTTTTGGCTAGGGTCAATCTCGGTCACAATCTCCAGCGAATGCGCATCACCTGAAAGGCTCAGGACCAGATCAGAGCCGTCCATTTCCCAATCATCGCTTAGGGTTCCATCGACCGTGACTGAGCGCGCGGCCAAACCATCACCGTTAAGGCGCATTGTCTGGCTAGGCTCTGCATCCCGATTGCGCTCTACGGTCAAACGGCTGCGAATTAGGGTGCGCTCTAGCCCAAGCTCAAACTCCAGCCGCGTTTGCGGGATCAGCCATGGGTAAGGCTTATAATCCTTGCGATGGATAAGCGGAGGCTGCTGGACGGCGGGGGTGTTGCTGAGGTTTTCCATAAGGGCGCGAGCATTGCGCGAAATTGCTCGGGGCGTCCAGAGGTAAAACCTGTTACCAAAAGCCGCTCATACAGTGCTGCCAGCCCGTTCGTAGATTAGAGGGCTCGCCAGCAATTGACTTTGCGAGCTCTATCAGGCCTGAAGGCCCTAGACGGAGGGACACCAGCCATGATCATCGACCTGTTAGCCGCCGCTGCGCCCAGCTTTGATGTGGAGGCAGCAACGCGGATTTATCTCGACACGCTGCAAGGCCCCGCAAAAGAGCAATCTGACGCTTATTTCGAAGGGGGCTATTGGCTGATACTATTGGGCACTGTGGTGGCAGTTCTCGTCGATTGGCTGTTCCTCAAATTCAAATGGACCGCCAAATTTCGCACAGCTGCAGAGGCAAAGTTCAAGCGCCCCTTTGCTATCGCTTGGCTAACCGCATTGCTCTATTCGCTCGTCGGCTGGATCATCTCTTTGCCATGGTCAATCTACACCGGCTTCGTCCGAGAGAAGCAGTATGATCTTCTGGATTCCAGCTTTGGCGATTGGTTTACGGAAAGCCTGATCGGTTTTGCCATATCGCTTGTTCTCATCCCGCTTTTGGCGGCGGTAATCTATTCCGTCATCCGCCGCGCGCCCAAAACATGGTGGCTATGGGGCACAGGCGTCGTCGCAATTTTTACCTTCATTGGAATGATGATTGCGCCGGTTTTCATCGCGCCTTTGTTCAATGAATATACCGAGATGGAAGCAGGGCCTTTGCGCGACAAGATCGTCGCCATGGCAGACCGCTATGATGTGCCTGCGGACAATATCTACGTCTTCAACCAATCCAAACAGCACAAGCGCGTTTCAGCCAATGTCTCAGGCTTTGGCCCGACGATCCGAATTTCGCTCAATGACAATCTGTTAGAGCGAACCAGCGATGAAGAGGTCATGGCGGTAATGGGGCATGAGCTGGGCCATTATAAGCTCGGCCATGGGTGGAGCCGGGTGGCGATGATCATGGCTGTGATTGGCTTTGGCCTGTTTGTCACATCGCGCGCTGCCCCTTGGCTGATCGCTCGCTTTGGCGAGCGGTGGGGGGTGCGCGACATCGCAGACCCCGCCTCGATACCAGTGCTGGGCATATGTTTGGGCGTGTATTTTATGCTCGCGACACCGGCCTTCAACAACATCACCCGCGTTCAAGAAAATTCCGCCGATGCCTTTGGGTTAGAAGCAGCGCAAGAACCCGATGGCTTTGCGCGCGCTGCCATGCGTCTGTCAGAATATCGCAAGCTTGAGCCGGGCGCGTTTGAAGAGTTCCTTTTCTACACGCATCCCTCAGGCGAAAACCGCGTCAGGCGTTCTATGCAATGGAAGGCTGACAATGTGCCCGGCGCGGTGATGATTGCGCCTCCTGAAGGTTATTTGAGCGCAGAATGAGCCACCTCTTGATCTTTGGGCTTGGCTATAGCGCGAGCCGAATTGCGCAAAGCTTGCGAGAGAACGGCTGGCAGGTCGATGCTACGGGACGCGATGGCAATCTCGACTTTGCCGATAGCGATGGTGTTGCAACGGCCTTGAGCAAAGCAAGCCATGTCCTCTCCTCCGTCCCGCCCGCTGAAGACAGCGATCCTGTACTCGATGGTTACGGCGAGTTGCTGGAAGGAAAACAGCTGTCTTACCTTTCCTCGACGGGCGTTTATGGCGATGCTGAGGGCGCATGGGTTGATGAAAGCGCGAGCATTGGCAAAGGCCGCCGCACAGCCCGCTCAGCCTGCGATGCGCGCTGGCTAGAGGCGGGCGCAAGGGTCTTTCGTCTGCCCGGCATTTACGGCCCAGGGCGCAGCGCATTGGAACGGGTCCGCAGCGGCAAAGCGCGGCGGATTGATCTGCCTACCCAAGTCTTCAGCCGCGTCCATGTCGATGATATTGCCAGCGGAGTGATCGCTGGCCTCGACGGTCCAAGCGGTGCTTATAATTTGGCCGATGACATGCCCTCCAGCCAGAACTCAGTCATCGAAGAAGCCTGCCGATTGCTGGGCGAAGAACCGCCCGTCATGCAAAGCCTTGCCGAGGCCGATTTGTCACCCATGGCGCGCGGATTTTATGCAGAGAACCGCCGCGTCGCCAATGGCAAAGCAAAACGTGTGCTGTGTTGGACGCCGCAATACCCCAGCTTTGTCCAAGGCTTGAGGAACTGCCTAAATGCGCACTAACTGCGGTTTAGACGCGCCTTAAGTGCGCTTTAGGCCCTTTTGGCGCGCAGAGCGAGCACCATGCCCGTCAGCGTCAAAGCCGCTCCTACAACAGCGACGTTCGACCATTGATAACCTTCAATGGTTGTCGAAATCAGCATCGCGATCAGGATCACTAGCACGCTGTTATAGGCTGCGCGGCTCGGCCCGATTTGGCGAACAATCGAATAATAGAGCGGAAACGTAACCACCGATCCGGCAAGCGCCAACCAGACCACGCCCAGCCAATAAGACTGGCTTTGCGGGAAGACTGGCGGGCCAGAGGTGACCCACGCAAGCGCGACATTGGCAAAGCTTCCATACAGCATCGACCACGCCAAAAGGCTCGCCATGGGCAGAGCTTTGCCTGTGTCATTCGCTTGAATAACATTGGCAATCGAGGCTGATAAAATGCCGCCAATTGTTAGCCCCAACCCAAGCCAGATATTGCCGCTAAGCCGCGCCAATTGCGCCTCATGCCAGAGCAGCAAAGCGATGCCGCTTATCGCAACCACACTGCCAAGCATAAAGCCGAGGCTTGTTTTCTGGCCCAAAAACACACGGCCAAACACAGCGTTGGGCACTATCAACATGCCAAACATCACCGCCACAATCCCCGATGTGAGATGCAATTCAGCGCGATAGACAAAGTTGAAATTCATGCAGAACTGAGTGATACCCACCAGCACCGCTAGCATGTGGCCCGCTCGGCCCAGCCTCAAAGATTTGCCCATAATCAGCGCGACTGCAAACATAGCAGGCGTCGCCAAGGCAAAGCGCCAAGTGATCGACCAGCTCGCGGGCACATCGCCGATTTG
>CAZTFZ010000205.1:0-3545 GCA_964613105.1 uncultured Porphyrobacter sp.
CGCAGCGAACGTAGGGGTTACCGCGATGGCCGCAGCCACCGCGCCGATCGCCGTAGCTATCGCAATGAGCGTCGGTGGAACCGCAACGCATGGCGTAAGCAGAACCGGTACAATTGGTATCGCTATCGCTCGTCCAACCGCAGCATCTTCCGCTTAGGCCGCTATTATGCACCCTATCGCGGTTACAGCTATCGCCGCTTGCGGATTGGCTTCTTCCTAGACAGCCTGTTCTTTAGCAGCCGCTATTTCATCAACGATCCCTATCGTTATCGCCTGCCAGAAGTTTACGGCCCCTATCGCTGGGTACGCTATTACGATGATGTTGTTTTGGTCGATATCTACACTGGCGAAGTCGTCGATGTGATCCGCAACTTCTTCTGGTAATTCCACCGCCTTAGTCTGCTCATTTTGAGGGAAATGAGCCGGCTGCTCGGGCCTCCGTTTGCTCCCCTTTTTGAAGGATGCAGCCGGGGGCCCCAGCTCATTCTGGCGCTCTTTGTGGCCATCATTTTGGCGCTCTTTGGATGCCCCCTTGCCCTATGATGCTGGCGCGTTAAACAGGCGGAGTTATGCCAAAAACTGCCGACATTCCTGATCAAGATGCGTTGAGGCGCGTTGGCGAGGCGGTTCGCAATCGCCTTGAAGCAGACAACACCATCTACAAAGTGCCCACGGAAAAAGCGGAGATTTTCGCGATTGGCGACTTTCTTTCAGGAGATGAATGCTCTCGGTTGATGCGCACGATTGATACGATTGCCAAGCCTAGCACTTTGCATGAACAAGATTATGCCAGCGGCTTTCGCACTTCCTATTCGGGCAATTTTTCAGCCGAAGATCCCTTCGTCAAATCGATCTCGCGCAGGATTGACGATCTTCTTGGCATTGCGGCGAAATGCGGTGAGACCATCCAAGGCCAGCGCTATTTGCCAGGCCAAGAGTTCAAGCCGCATAATGACTGGTTCCACACCTCTCAAAAATACTGGCAGGTAGAACGCAAACGCGGCGGGCAGCGCAGTTGGACCGCTATGGCTTTCCTCAACGCCGTTAAGGAAGGCGGGCATACGCATTTTGTGAATGTCGGCGCGAATATAGAGCCCAAGCCGGGCGTTCTGCTGGTGTGGAACAATGCGCATGCAGACGGCACGCCCAATCTCGACACTTTGCACGCAGGAACGCCGGTTATTGCTGGCTCGAAATATGTGCTCACCAAATGGTATCGCACGCGCAAATGGGCCTAGAGGCTTGCTAAGCCAAGCCCCCGAGGCACACTAAACGCGCTCGCCCTAGACCTTAGCAAGCGCCTCTGCGATTAGCTTGCGGCTGTTTTCAACCCCGTAAAGAGCGATAAAGCTTCCCATGCGCGGCCCTTGGTCTGACCCAAGCAGCGTCTGGTAAAGCGCCTTAAACCAGTCGCGAAGCCCCGCAAAACCATGCGCTTCGTCCTTGCCGATCTCATAGACAGCGGTTTGGATGTCTTCAGCAGCGCTCGTCTCGTCCATGCCAGACAGCGCGGCATCAAGCGCTTGCAGGGCCGTGATCTCTCCGCCTTCTGGCGCTCGCTTCTTGAGGGTGGGAACGATATAGTCGCGGGTGTAATTGACCGCGGCTTCTATCAAAGCGTCAAGTTCCGCCGTGCGCGTGACATCGCCCAAATATGCATCGAGATATTCGGTGACGCTTTCTTGGCTTGCCTCTGCCCCCAAGACGCTCGCCAGATTGAGCAGCAAGCCAAAGCCTACGGGCAAGCTCTCCCCTGCACCCTTTGCGCCTGCGACGCTGTCTCCTTCGGGCCAGCCGCCGTTTGCACGCAGCAAATGCCAGGCTGGATTGCCAAGCTGCTTATCCAGCGGCTGCTCGGCCAAACGCTCGCGAAATTGCCAATAGTCATCGACCGCACGCGGGATGACGCCGACATGCAATTGCTTAGCGCTTTTGGGGTTGGGGAAGATGTAAAAGCCAAGGCTCTCCTCAGAGCCATAGGTCAGCCATTCCTCAATCGTCAGCCCATTGCCTTTGGACTTGGAAATCTTTTCGCCATTGCCATCGAGGAACAGCTCGTAAATCAGCCCATCAGGCTTGCGCCCGCCAAGCACTTTGGCAATCTTGCCCGATTGCACGCCTGTATCGGTTAGATCCTTGCCATACATCTCGTAATCGACGCCTTGAGCGACCCAGCGCATGGCAAAATCGACCTTCCATTGCAGCTTGGCCATGCCGCCCAATGCGCTTTGTTCGATCTCGCTGCCATCCTCATCGGTGAAGCGGATTGTCCCTTCATCGGCATTCACCACCTCAACCGGCACTTGCAAGACATTGCCCGTTTGGGGCGAGATCGGCATGATCGGCGAATAGGTCGCTGCGCGTTCTGCCCGCAAGGTCGGCAGCATGATGTCGAGGATCGCCTGATTGCTCGCCAAAACGCCTTTTAGCGCCTCGTCAAAAGCGCCCGAATTATAGCGGTCAGAGGCAGCAACAAATTCATAGTCAAAGCCGAAGCGATCCAGAAACTCGCGAAGCATCGCATTGTTATGCCCAGCAAAACTATCATATTTCTCGAAAGGGTCGGGGATGCGCGATAGGGGCTTGTTCAAATGCTCGGTCAGCATCGCCTGATTGGGCAGATTGCCGGGCACTTTGCGAAGCCCGTCCATATCATCGCTAAACGCCACCAGACGGGTTTTCCCATCCTCTGGCCGCGCCCCGATCAAGGCCTCATAGGCGCGGCGCACAAAAGTCGTCCGCAAAACCTCTTGGAAAGTGCCAATATGCGGCAGGCCAGACGGGCCATAGCCTGTCTCGAACAAAACCGGCGCGCCATCCGGTTTAACGCCATCGGGAAAGCGTTTGGCAAGGCGCTGCGCCTCTTGAAAAGGCCAGGCTTTCGACGATTGGGCGGCATCCATGAGGTTCTGCATATTCATAGCGCCAGCCTGTGGCTTAGATATGGGGGCAATGGCAAGCGAGTTTTTATGCGGACAGGCCATGCGCGGCCGCTTGTCCCGCGTTCAGCTTTCGTTCTAACGCTTGGCGATGAGCGATCTCCCCCCTCAATTGCAGCCACTCGCTTTACCTGCGCTGCATGCCAGCCACGCAGGCACTTGGCTGCGCGAGCCGCTGGATGGCGGCGAAACGAGTGGCGGCTCCACCAGAGCTTTGTCGAAGGGCGAGGCGGTGATGGCGGTCGCTGATACGCCGCTGCTGATCTTAAACGCGCCTTTGGTGGCGAGCCGCTTGGGCTATCCCGATTTGTCTGGCCTCGATTTATTGGAACTGTTCGCTTTCATCCACCCTGCTCGCTTTTGCGTGCCAACCCCAAAAGGCTTGGCGGATGCATTGGGCCTCGATCAGCCAGCAAAAGATGACGGCGTCCCAGCCCTGTTGCAACAAGCAGCGGCCACAATGGTCGCCACCTGTGAGAACCCCGATTGGCCCGAACGTGAGGGCGCGTGGAGCGCTTTGCAGTCTATGGCGCGACTGCGCTGGCCATGGGCGGGTGTGCTGAACGCTCACATCAAGAAACCAGAACGTGCCGAAAAATGGCTGTT
>CAZTFZ010000206.1:0-2297 GCA_964613105.1 uncultured Porphyrobacter sp.
GGCGAAGGCGGTTGGACGTTCAAACCGCGCGGCAGAGCCAATATTGACGCTGGTTTCGTGAGCGCTCCATCATCGACGGGCGCAGACAGCGGCTTTGACGCAGAAACGCGCCGTATTCGCCTGGGCGTCTCGGGCAAGATACCCGGCGGCTTTGGCTATAAGATCGAGGCTGATTTTGCCGAAAATGAGGTCGCTCTCACGGATGCTATTATCACCTATAAAGACGGCGGCCTGACGCTATCAGCCGGCCAGCACAACAATTTCCAAGGCCTCGAAGAATTGTCGAGCAGCCTGCACACATCCTTTATCGAACGCTCGGCATGGACAGATGCCTTTGGTTTTGAGCGCCGGGTTGGTTTTTCTGGCCAATATAGCGCAGGCGATCTGTTGGTTCAGGGCGGCGTGTTCGCCGACAATAGCGAGGACTTGCCCAATGATAATTGGAGCCTTGATGGCCGCGTGGTTTACGCACCAAAGCTGGGCAACACCCAATTGCACTTTGGCGGATCATTGCACCACAATATGCTGGGTGACGGGTCGACCGTCCGCTATCGCGAGCGTCCGCTGGTCCACTTTACCGACAACCGCTTTGTAAACACCGATAGGTTCAGCGCGACCAGCGAAACCGGCTATGGCCTTGAAGCGGCGGCCATCAGCGGACCGTTTCACGTAACGCTCGAAGGCTTCTCGCAAAACGTCAATCGCCCCACAGGCTTTGAGGACCCATCCTTCTTTGGCGGCTTTGTCGAGGCTGGCTATTTCTTCACCAAAGGCGACACGCGCGGTTACAAATCGGGCACATTCAACCGCGTGAAGCCAGCCAATCCAGTGGGCAGCGGCGGCTTTGGCGCGCTACAGGCTAATGTGCGCTATGATCACCTTGATCTCAATGACGCAGGGATCCTTGGCGGCACGCAAGATAGCTATCAGGCATCGCTTATCTGGACGATGACAGACTATACCCGCTTGCTTTTAAACTATGCGCTCTTGTCCTATGATGATGCAGCATTTCCGACTGCGACTGGCGACACATCGTACAACGTAAGCGTTGTGGGTGTTCGCGCTCAAGTGGATTTTTGAGGCAGCGCTTCAAAACACCAACGAACACAATTTCACCAAATCAAATGGCCATTCAAATTAGGGGACATTCAATCATGAAAAACACCAAACTTCTTATCATGGCCGCGTCCGCGCTAGCTCTTTCAGCTTGCGGCGATGCTGGCGGTGCCGGCGGCTCACGCGACACAGTGCGCGCGGTTGGCTCTTCAACCGTTTTTCCATTCGCTAAGGTTGTTGCAGAATCGCTCACCCGCTCCAACCCGGAGATCAACGCCCCGATCATTGAATCAACCGGCACTGGCGGCGGCATGAAGCTGTTTTGTGCAGGCCTTGGCCCCAAAACTGCCGACATGGCCAATGCATCGCGCCGGATGAAAGCATCAGAATTTGCCGATTGTCAGGCCAATGGCGTGACCGACATTATCGAATTGCAAGTCGGTCTTGATGGGATTGCCTTTGCCTCTGCGCAAGGCGGCATCAACATGGGCCTTACCCCTAAAATCGTTTATGAAGCGATTGCAGCAAGCCCCTATGGCGGCGAGCAAACCAATGAGACATGGTCCGATGTTGACCCTTCATTGCCTGATCTGCCAATCCTCGTTTACGGCCCGCCGTCCACATCGGGCACACGCGATGCGCTGAAAGAGTTGGTCCTTGAGGTCGGCTGCGAGAGCAACCCAGAAATGGACGCTTTGAAAGACAGTGACGAAGATCGCTACGATCAAGTCTGCACAGAAGTGCGCGCTGACGGCAAATATGTCGATCAAGGCGAGCAAGACAATCTGATCGTTCAAAAGATCGAAGGCAATCCCAATGCCATGGGCATTTTCGGATATTCCTATCTCGAAGAGAACGCCGGCAAGGTTCAAGGCCTGTCATTGAACGGGGTTGAGCCAACCTATGAGAACATCTCAAGCTTTGCTTATGAAGGCGCTCGCCCGCTCTACATCTATGTCAAGAAAGCGCATATTAGTGCTATCGTTGGCCTTGAAGAATATCTGACAGAGTGGACCAAATTGTGGGTCAAGGATGGTCCTTTGGCGAAAGTTGGATTGGTTGCATCACCCGATGATGTCATGGCCGCCAACACTGCTGCGGTGACAGATTTGATCACAATTGATGGCTCTGATCTAAAGTAACACCCGCCAATGGCGAGTGCCCATTAGCAAGAGAATTGCTGCCCGTTCCTGAGCCTTATTGTTGAGGCTTGGTCGCGGGCAGCTCTCGTTTTGGACCCA
>CAZTFZ010000206.1:2397-3520 GCA_964613105.1 uncultured Porphyrobacter sp.
GGCCCCAGAATTGGCTCCAAGTCTTTTGGCTCAGGTTTTTAAGGAAGTTTGCTATGCGTCAGGTTGATCATTTCATGATTGGAGGGTCGAGCTCAAGCTCTGCTCGCAAGCATCAGATCTGGAACCCTTCTACTGGCGAAATTCAGGCCGAAGTCGCTTTGGGTGATGCATCATTGCTCGACCAAGCGGTTGCAACCGCAAAGGCCGTTCAACCCGAATGGGCTGCAACAAACCCGCAAAAGCGCGCTCGCGTGATGTTCAAGTTCAAAGAACTGATCGAAGCCAATATGCAAGAACTGGCCGAGCTGCTCTCGTCCGAGCACGGCAAGGTTATCGACGATGCCAAAGGCGACGTTCAACGCGGTCTTGAAGTGATCGAATTTGCTTGCGGTATTCCGCAGGTTTTGAAGGGCGAATACACGCAAGGCGCTGGCCCGGGCATTGATGTCTATTCTATGCGCCAGCCGCTCGGCATTGGCGCTGGCATAACTCCGTTTAACTTTCCAGCGATGATCCCGATGTGGATGTTCGGCATGGCGATTGCGGTCGGAAATGCCTTTATCCTGAAGCCATCAGAGCGCGATCCATCCGTGCCAGTGCGCCTCGCAGAACTGTTTCTAGAGGCAGGCGCGCCAGAAGGCCTTTTGCAAGTCGTTCATGGCGATAAGGAAATGGTCGATGCGATTTTGGATCATGAGGATATTGCGGCGGTCAGCTTCGTTGGCAGCTCCGATATTGCGCATTATGTCTACAAACGCGGTGTGGCAGCGGGCAAACGCATTCAGGCCATGGGCGGCGCGAAAAACCACGGCATTGTGATGCCCGATGCTGATCTCGATCAAGTGGTGAACGACCTTAGCGGCGCGGCCTTTGGCTCTGCTGGCGAACGCTGCATGGCCCTGCCCGTGGTTGTGCCCGTGGGCGAAGACACGGCAGAGCGCCTCAAGGAAAAGCTGATCCCAGCCATTCATGCGCTCAACATCGGCGTGTCAAACGATCCCGATGCGCATTACGGCCCGGTCGTGACGCCCGAACACAAAGCGCGGGTCGAAGGTTGGATCGACACTGCCGAACAAGAGGGCGGCGAAATCGTCGTTGATGGACGCGGCTTTACCTTGCAGGG
>CAZTFZ010000207.1:0-3517 GCA_964613105.1 uncultured Porphyrobacter sp.
CGAAGGGTTTCGCAACCTCGCTCGGGCCCTTTTCGGTCGGATTGTCATTGAGGCAAAGCTCAACCAGAGCCGTATCAAACAGCTCGTGCAGCTCGACAATCAATCCATCCTTGATCGTCATGATCTGGCAATAGGTTTGAATATATTCATGCCCGTTTTTGGCTCTACCCCCGCCGCGCATCAGGCCAACAACGCAGGTTTCATCGGCGCACATGATCCGCCATTCACGCGAAAACTGGATCGTTTCAGGCTCCAGCTTGCCCACGACCATATCGGCAACCAAAGGCCCAAAGCATTCCTCCTTGCCTTCCCAACGCCCGGAAACAGGCGTTGAGCCGACAAGGTTGAACACCACATCATCGCTATGAAGCGCGGCGAGCGCATCGAAATCACCGACTTCTAAGGCGCGGTAAAACGCCTCTCCAATCGCTCGGTTTGCGTCAGCAAGCTGGGTCATCGATCAACCAAAGGCAGGGCGAAAATTGCTGTCGCCCCATTGCTGGTCAGCGGCCCATTCTTCCATATCTTGAAGCTCGTCCTCAAGCTCTGGGAAGCGGTCAAAGACATGCTCCATATCCACAGCAAATGGCTTGGTTGGGGCAGTGTTATTGTATTCATAGAATGCCGCAATACCTGCGGACATTTCTGCGCGGGCTTCCTCTGGAATGTCATCGCCGCCCGCATTCACCAGCAGATCGCCAAATTCAGCAGGGGTGCAGGGGTCGTATTTGATATCTTTTTCAAGCACTTTGCTCAGCGTCTTTGCCACCTCTGCGCCCTTCATCCGCTTGGGGCCGCCAATGTTCAGCCAAGCGCCTTCCATATCGGGGCGCTTGATGCTGGCGAGCATGAACTTGGCCACATCATCTAGGCTGATCCAATTGCACTCCAAATGCGGGGCGTGCGGATAGACATAGCGGTCTTCGCTCATGATAAATGGCCGCGCCCAATTGGTCAGCAAATTGTCCATGAACAAGACGCTGCCAAATACTGTGCCGGGGCAACCTGAACGCCACAGCGCATTGATGCCCTCTGTATTTCCACCATAGGTGAAGGGGTCGCCGGGCTTATCAGGAATCCAGCTAGAGGTGTTCCAAACCAAGCGTTTCACGCCCAGTTCTGCTGCGGCCTTACCTAGCCCGCCAACCAAATCTTTGCGCTCTGCGCGGCCTTGAAGCGGATGCGTATAAAAAATGTAATCGCTGCCCTCAAGCGCATCATTGTAGGTTGACGGATCATAGAGGTCCATCGAGCGGACTTCCACGTCCTCGACACCGTCAATCGGAGCGCCAGCGAAAGGGTCAGTCTGACGCGAGATGGCGCGCACTTTATATCCCGCTTTTAACGCTTGGCGGACTTGCGCCATACCCTGCCGGCCCGATGCGCCGATAACTGTGATGAGTTCCATGCCCACTATCCTTATCTGTCTGTGTTCTTGACGAGGCTAGGCCAATTTCAAAGACGCCGCGCCGCCCCATTTTGATAGCGCCCAAATTGATTGCGAAGCGCTTGTCTGCAAAACCTAGCGAAAAGGGGCGTTGCTCCGTTGTCAGCAGCGTTGGATTGTAGGCGTTATGAAAAACCGTTTTTGGCAGATCGACAGCAGACCGCAAGGCAATGATTTTGCTAGCGCGTTGTCCTTGAAAGAAGGTCCGTTAGGGGCCGCTCCAGATGGGCATATCACCATTCGCAATTCGATGATTTCGATGGATGCAGGCACGCGTATGTGGCTGACCGATAGGACCGATGGCTACCAGCCGCCGCTTGATCTGGGCATTCCGATGACAGGCCTTGTCGTGGGCGAGATTATCGAGAGCCGCCATCCCGATTTTGCAGTCGGCGAATGGGTCCGTACCTTTGGCATTTGGGGAGATTATTCCCAAGTCGATCCGGTCATGACAGGCGCGTTTAAGCTTGATCCGGCGGTAAAGGACAAGCGCGCATGGTTCGGTCCCTTGGGAATGAATGGATGGACTGCGCTGTGGGGCATTGAGAAAACCGGCGCTGCCAAGGAAGGCGAGACAGTGTTGGTTTCAGCCGCAGCGGGCGCAACCGGCATTTTGGCTTTGCAAGTCGCCAAATTGCTTGGCTGCCGCACGGTTGGGATTGCTGGCGGGCCAGCAAAATGTGCATTCCTAACCGATCAAATCGGCGCGGATGCGGCGCTGGATTACAAAGCGTCAGATTTGCCGGCAGCGCTCGATGCAGCGGGCCCTTTCGATGTCTATTTCGACAATGTCGGCGGTGAAATCCTCGATCACGTTCTAACCCGTATGAACCACTATGGCCGCATAGCCATATGCGGCTTGCTATCGGATTATGCCGGAGCACGCACAGCCCCGCGTGAATTTGACCAGGTTTTGATGCGCAGATTGCGCGTCGAAGGCTTTTTCTCGCCTGACTTTATGGACCAAGGCGAACGGCTAACTGCGCGGCTGCTAGAATGGGTCAATGCAGGCGAGCTCATCATGCCCTATGACACCACCCAAGGCCTCGAAAACACGCTTACAGCTTATGAAAAGCTGTTCACGGGCGGAAATATTGGCAAGGTTATTGTGGAGCTAGAAAAATGAGCATGCGACTAGAAGACCGCGAGGCCATCCGCGAGATCATCACAGCCTATGCTCATGCAATTGACCGGCGACGCTGGGACATCATGCAGAACCTCTTCCATGATGATGCGCAATTCGCCTTTGGCACAATCACAGGTGACTGGCGCGATTTTGTCGAACAGGCGCGTGCGGTCATCGACCCCTGCCTCGCGACCCAGCATCAATTGGGCCAAGTGATGTTCAATTTTGAGGGTGAGAATATCTGTCACACAGAAACCTACATGACTGCCATGCATACGATCCCGCCTGGTCATCCGAACGAGGATGTTTTCCCGCCCAAGGGTGTGATTTACTCGGCTGTGATCGCAGGCCGCTATGTCGACCGGTTTGAAAAACGGAAAAACGAATGGCGCATCGCCAATCGCACTGGCCTATATGATTGGCGTGAATTCCGCGAGGTAGAAGGCGTCGACATGAGCGAATTTGGCGAGGAAGCCTGCGGTTATCATGATGACCGCGACCCCTCGACTGCCGCCGCTGCACGTTTTATTTCCTGAGGCCGGGACACTCGCTTCCTCTACCCTTCCACCCGTAGCCTATCGGGTAAAAGCCGCGTGGAAGGGTGGAGGGAGCGGGTGGCTCGGCATTCAGTCAGGTCGCGGGCGTATCAATGTGAACACCCCGCTCATCGTCGCCAAAATAGTCTCACCATCGTAAATCTTGCCCGTGACATGCGCTCCGCGCCCGCCAATCCGGTCAATCACAGCATCGGCAACAATCCAATGCCCAATGATCGCTGGACTAAGGTAATTGACTGTCAATGAGCTGGTCACGAGCGGCACTGGCGGCTCCTCGCTAGAAAACGCCTGATAGGACAGAGCCACATCCGCCATCGTTGCCAGAACGCCGCCATGGGCAGCATCGCGGTAATTTCTATGTTGCTCGTCCAACCGCAACCCGACCAA
>CAZTFZ010000208.1:0-3511 GCA_964613105.1 uncultured Porphyrobacter sp.
GGATTGTGAGAATGCGCATGTTTGACAAGGCTACTGTGACCGCGCGCAATGCCATTGCAGTCGTGCTGGGTGCTGCGTTGCTTGCTGGGTGTGCGCAAAGCAATCGACCTTCGCCGCAACAATTGCAGAGGATTGATCGGGCGCTTAGGATCGCGCCGGGCGCTGCTCAACCCAGCGATATTGTCGCGACCGAGATTGCCTTCGCTAGAACTGCGCAAGCTCAGGGCCAGTGGACAGCTTTTGCGCAATTTGGCACTCCGTCGGCGCAATTGCACGGACCCCAAGGTCCTGTTTCGGCGCAAGGCTGGCTCGCGAGCCAATCCAACCCAGAGGTGGCCAATAGCTGGGCGTCGCGCAGCGTCGTAATGAGCTGCGATGGCGCTCTTGCCGCAAGCCAAGGGCGCTATGCGACCCCGCAGGGCCTTGTTGGCACTTACGTCACCATTTGGCAGCGGCAACAAAATGGCGATTACCGTTATGTGCATGATGTGGCGGGGCTTGATGATCCGCAGCCAGAGCGCCGCAATCAAGAAACCTTGCCCGAGGGCTCGATTGTCGTGACCGCGATTGATTCCATTAGCGGGCTGGTCGCCGATTGCCCGCGTGATCGAAACAATCTGACCGCGCCGCCTGCTATCTCGCTTGTCCGCGATGGCGCGCACGGCGCAAAGCTGTCGCGCGATGGCACTTTGCGTTGGCGCTGGGAGCACCGCGTTGACGGGGCAAAATACATTGCGGTCGAGTTCTTTTCCGGCGGCCAATGGCAAACAGCGCTTGAAGAAACTTTCGTTTCGCCTAACGGGCTGTGATCCGCAATTAAGTGCCACTTAAGCGCTGCATAAACGCCGCATAAGAGCAGGTTTCGACGCAGGAAAGGCGCTTGCCATGAACGAGCTTTTCATTTCAGCATTTGCCACTTTGTTTGTGGTGATTGATCCACCCGGCTGCGCGCCAATTTATGCTGGCCTCACCAAAGGGGCTAGCCGCGTTCAGGCCCGCAATATGGCCATCCGAGCGACGTGTTTGGCAACCGCAATCTTGGTCGGTTTTGGCCTGTTTGGCGAGGATCTGCTGGGCGCATTGCATATCAAGCTGGATAGTTTCCGCATTGCCGGCGGCTTGATGCTGTTCTGGATCGCCTTTGAGATGGTCTTTGAAAAGCGCACCCAGAGGCGCGAAGAACGCGCTGAGAAAGTGGCAGCCGACCCAGAGGTGGAAGACGTCTCGGTCTTCCCAATGGCCATCCCTATGTTGGCTGGTCCGGGCGCAATCGCCGCCATCATGCTGCTCATGAATGAAGCAAGCAGCTTTGATGAAAAACTGATGGTGTTTGGCGCTCTATCGATAGTGCTTTTGATCACCATGGTCGCGCTGATTGCAGCAGGCCCGCTGATGCGATTGTTTGGCGACAAAGTAGAAGCGGTCGTAACGCGGCTCTTGGGCGTGCTGTTGGCAGCCTTAGCCGCGCAATATGTGATAGACGGCCTTAAGGGCAGCTTTGGGCTTTAGCATTTAGTGCAGCGCAACTGTTGCCCAAAATCACTGCCCAAAACTATTGAAGAGTGACCTTGTCATCCCCGCCATCGCGCAGAGAAAAGAACTGCATCAGCTGGATAAGCATGTCGCAGCGCGCGGATATGTCGGGCGCTTCTAGCAATGCTTGCTTAGAGGCCACATCAAACGGAGCGATTTGCGCAACTCCGTTGATGAGCGAGTAATCGTCCAAGCGTTCGACCGATTGCCAGTCCACGCTATAGCCTTGCAATTTGGCAAAGCGGCGCGCTTCTTGCTCAAAACCTGCCCGCTCAATCGCGGCCAAAGGCACGGTTTCATCATCGTCGATATACTCAGCCTCAACCTGACGAAACGGTGTTGCAACATCGAGCTCGCGGATAACACGAAAGCGCGATTTGCCCTGCAAAAGCAAGTTGAACCGGCCATCCTCCATGGCCTCCACATCGTCAATCCGTCCAATACAACCGACCTCGTATAAAGGCGCGTCATCGCCGCCGCGCTGCGGCTGGATCATGGCGATTTGCCGATCCCGCGCCAGTGCATCGCTGGTCATCGACCGGTAGCGCTCTTCAAAGATATGCAGAGGCAATTGCAGGCCGGGAAAAAGGATGGCTCCGGGCAAAGGGAAGATGGAAAGCCGCATTCGCTGGTCTGCCTATCCGAAGAGGATCATCGACAAACGCTTGCGCGTTGCAACGACCCATGGGTCTTCAAGGCCTGTGGCTTCGAAGATTTGCAGCAATTTTGCCTTTGCTGCCCCGTCTGACCACTCACGATCCTTGGCTACCATGGCGAGCAATTCATCCGCGGCTTCATCGCGCTCACCGGCTGCAAAAGCGGCTTCTGCAAAAGCGAGGCGAGCGTCCATATTGGCAGGGTCTGCCCCTGCTGCAGCCTTGAGGCCAGCAAGCTCGCTATCATCAACTTGGGGCCCTGCAAGCTCCAGCGTGGCCTTTGCAGCGGTGATCGCTGGGTCATTGGCGATGCTAGCCAATTCAGGCGAGCTTGCCACTGCATCGAGCATTTGCTGGGCTTCGTCTGTTTGGCCCATGGCTGCATGGGTGCGCACCAAGCCGCCAATCGCACCGGCATTGGTGGGGTCAAATTGCACGACCTGCCCAAACACTGCCAAGGCTTTGTCATTCTCGCCAGCGGTCAGCGCTTCTTCGCCCATAGCAAGGGCTTGAGCGATTTCTTCGGGCGAGGGGCTTCCGGGCGCGGCCGCACCATCTGCGCCTTCGCCAATCGGCAATTTTTCCAGCAATTGGTCGAGCGTTTGCTTCAATTGCCCTTCGGTGCGAGCATTGGTGAGATCGGCGACCGGCTGACCTTGGAACAGGGCATAGACGGTGGGGATGGATTGCACTTGAAACTGGCTGGCAATGAATTTCTCTTGATCGACATCGATCTTGACCAAGATCACGCCCTTATCGGCATAGTCAGTCGCAACCTTATCGAGCAATGGCCCCAGCGCCTTGCACGGCCCGCACCATTCGGCCCAAAAGTCCAGAATGACGAGCTTGGACATGGACGGCTCGACAACGGTTTGCCGGAAACGATCGACTGCCTTCTGCTCTTCAATATTGAGGCCCATAGGAGCCCCTGCGCCAGGCGGGTTCGTTGCCACTCGCTTTTCCTTTCATGCGTCTTCAAGAATCTTTGAACGGCCCATGTGGCGGTTCGGCGCTCCAATGTGAAGAGGTTGCTGCCAATTGAAGCGGCAATTGCGACCATGATTGTGGGAATTGGCAAAGTGAGAGGTGCTGCAAGCGCGCCCGAAACGGTGGTTTCTTGGGCGCTTTTCTGGGTCGGTTTGCGCCATTGCTTGCCAGCGGGTTAACTCTGTAGCGAGTTAGGGCTTGCGCCTGCGGAAATGCGCTGCTAGCTGCGCGCTTCCCTAATCGGGTAGCTCGCAAGAGCGCGTTTATCCGATGAGCGTCAGTGAGCGGGCGTAGCTCAGGGGTAGAGCACAACCTTGCCAAGGTTGGGGTCGGGC
>CAZTFZ010000209.1:0-3509 GCA_964613105.1 uncultured Porphyrobacter sp.
CCAAATCGGCGCAACGCAGTGCATTTCCTCGCTCAAATTATCGAACACAAACAGCAATTGTGGACGCATAAAGAGCATATCGGGCAGCTCTAAATCGCTTTGCTTGGCGCGCGGCAAATCCTCAACCAGGCCAATCGTCTCATAGCCGAAATAGCCCACTAGGCAGGCGAGCGTTGGCGGCAGACCTTCTGGCACATCAATCCGGCATTCTTCGACAAGGGATCGCAAGGCATCAAGCGCGCCCGTCTTTGTCTCGCCATCGCGAACAAACTCGCGAAATGCCTCTTTATCATAAGCCCAATTGCGGTTGATCTCAGCCGCATCGCCTTGGGCACGAAAAGCCAAATCAGGATCAATCCCAAGCAGGCTATAGCGCCCGCGCGTCTCGCCCCCTTCAACCGACTCTAGCAGAAAATCGCCGCGCCCCGGCTCTATCAACGCCAAAGCAGCGCCAACAGGCGTCAGCACATCAGCAATCGCTTGCCGCCAGACGAGCGCAGGCTTGCCTTGGCGCAAGGCTTCACGCGCGGGCGCTTCCCCTTCTAACTGGGGCGTAGAGGCCAACTGGGGTGTCAATGGCTGGGGTCGAGGCAGAGTGAGCCTCCTTCTTAAATTTCGCCCAAGAGCTGTTTGCGCACTGCCTCGACAGCGGCGGGGTTGTTTTCAACGCCCATCGCGTCGCGCAAAGCCTTCAGCAATTGCTGCGAATATTCTTGTCCGATGGCAGGGCCCATCTGCTCGCGAGCCTGCGGGATCAAAGGATCCTCTGCATCAATCTCGCCAATGTTGATGGTATCAAGATCAACCACGAACCAGCCCAGATTATTGCCTGTCGCAAGTTTCTTCGAGGTCCCCTGTGCCATGCTGAACAATAAAGCGAGCGGGGCAGGAATGCGCTGCTGCGATTGCTGGGCCAATTGTTCGCGCGTCAAATTGATGTTTTCAATCGGCGGCAATTGAGCATCCTCGGCCCGCGCAGCTGCCGCAAGGCTTTCACCCTTTGCCAGCCGGTCGAGCACTCTATCAGCAGCGGTTTTGGCAAGGCCTGCGCCTTCTGCCAAACGCCAACGCGCGATCACGCTGTCGCGAATATCGGCAAGCGGAGCGGTTGCCGATTCGGTGATGCCAGTAACCTCGTAAACGAGATAAACCTCGCCGCGCGCAACATCGCCCACTTGCGGCTCGCTTTCATCCATCTGGAAAATTGTCGCTAGGGCTGGGGCCAAGATTTCTGGCCCGCGCTGACCTTGGCTTTCATAGATCGCTCCGTCTGCGGTAAGCGGAGGCGTGGTTTGCAACTCAAGCTCTAGATTTTCAGCAATCACGCTAAGCGTTGTGCCGCCATCCAATTCTTCTTCGATTTCAGCGGCCAAATCAGCCAGAGCGCGCAAACGCTTTTCCTCGCGCATGGTTGCGCTGAGATCACTACGAACCTGATCAAGCGTGCGAGCAGCGCGGGTTTCAACCGCATCAATCCGCGCAATGTGCCAACCAAGCGGGCTGCGGGCAGGCTGGGTTAGAGCGCCTTTAGCAGCGGCAAAATAGGCTTCTGCAACCTCAGCTGATGTATCACGGCTCACTTCGTCAACGGACAATGGACCGATGTTGGAACTGCGAAGGCCCGTGCCAGCGGCAACCGCATCAAAGCTTTGCCCTGCTTGCACTTGTTCGCGCAAGGCATTGGCTGCGGCTTCTGTTGGGACGATCAATTGCGTAACAGTGCGGCTTTCGCTCGCGCCGTAAATGTCAGCGTCCGCGGCAAAACGCGCTGCCAATTCTTCTTCGCTGGGATCAATCGCATCGGCGACAGCATCGCTGTTAAAGCTGGCATAGCGCACTGTGCGGCGTTCGGGCCGAATAAAATCGCCTCGGCTCTTAGTATAGAAAGCTTGCAGGTCCTCGTCGCTCGGCTCTCCCTCTGGGGCAAAGGCAGCCGAGGGAAGAAATGAGATTGCGCCTTGCCGGCTCTCTTTAAACAATTGGGCATAACGCCGCGCCAGCTTGGTCGGCATTACAGAGCCGAATGAGGCGGGCAAAACAACCTGCTGGGCAAGCAGACCAGTGCGAATGTCATCGCGGATCGCGCCTTCGCTAATCCCTTGTTGGATCAAAGACTGACGGAAGGTTTCTGCATCGAAATTGCCATCCGCCCCGCGAAAGCTTGGTATCTGCCGGATTTCGCTATTTACAAGGTTCTCGCCAGCGCGAAGACCATTTTCTTCCGCAAAGGTGGCAATTGCATAGCGGTCAATCAGCTGATCGAGCACTTGTTCAATCCCGCCTTGAGCAACAAATGCCTGCATAGACAGCGTCGGGTCTTGCTGGCGGACACGATTGAGCGCTCCGTTCACCGCTTGAACCAATTCGGCAGTGCCGATTTTCTCGCCGCCCACAACGGCAACGCTATCGCCGCCTGCAACACCGCCAAAGGTGTTGTTATTGGCCACATCACTGCTCGCAAAAGCAAAGGCAATCAGCGCCAAAAAGGCAAATGTGATGCCCAAACCGATTTTTGATTTAAAAAATCTGCGGAAAAATTGGATCATGAAATGGGTAATCCGTGCATTGGGTTGGTTAAATGTGAACTTCTCGGGGCCATATCCATAGTGGGACAAGGTCGCAACAGGTGGAAAACGGTTTTGACCTGAGCATAAACCTAGGCTAGCCGAAACTCACTCTGCGCGACTATGAATTCAGCCATGCCTTCATGGGCATCACAGCTTCTATGAGAATTTGGACAAATCTATGACCGACCGGCCCTATATCGTCGGAAATTGGAAAATGAATGGAACGCGCGCTCTTTTGCAAGAGGCGCGGGCTATTGATCGTGCCGCAAAACGCATCATGAAGGTTGAGTTGGCAATTGCCCCTCCTTTCACTCTGCTTCACGCCGCCCATAAAGAAGCCGAGCAGATCGCTGTCGGCGCTCAGGATTGCCACCCTTTGCCCGATGGCGCGCACACTGGCGACATTTCGGCGACAATGGCGGCTGATTCGGGTGCAAAGTTTGTTATCCTTGGCCATAGCGAGCGGCGCGGCGATCATGGCGAAAGCGATGCTTTGGTTGCTGACAAGATTACCGCGGCTTTGGATGCTGGCCTTCGAGTGATTGTGTGCTGCGGGGAAAGCCTTGAAGTGCGCGATGCTGGTAACGCTGAGGCGCATATCATTGCGCAACTTTCCGCGTCCTTGCCCAAGATTGATAAGCCTGCGGAAAATCTCACCATCGCCTATGAGCCGATTTGGGCGATTGGCACGGGCCGTACAGCCGAATTGAGCGATATTGACGCCATGCATAGCGCCATTCGGCAATTGCTCGTGCAGACCTTTGGCGAGGAAGCAGCCGCACAAATCCGTATTCTCTATGGCGGATCGGTAAAGCCTGAAAATGCGCGCGAAATTCTTGGGCTAGAGCAGGTTGATGGAGCCTTGGTGGGCGGCGCTAGCCTGACAGCAGATAGCTTCCTTGGTATTGCCACGGCTGCTGTCGAAACGGGCGGCGAATAGGG
>CAZTFZ010000210.1:0-3502 GCA_964613105.1 uncultured Porphyrobacter sp.
TATCGCATCCAAGGCCAAACGGGCGAGTGGGAGGTCGTGATCGGCCTTGAGGTTCACGCGCAGATCACTTCGGCCTCCAAGCTGTTCTCCGGCGCAGACACCAGCTTTGGTGCAGAGCCCAACAGTCAGGTCAGCCTGATCGACGCGGCTATGCCCGGCATGCTGCCTGTGCCCAATGCCGAATGCATCCGCCAAGCGGTGCGCACTGGCATGGCGATTGAGGCGCAAATCAACAGCTACAGCCGCTTTGACCGCAAGAATTACTTCTATGCCGATTTGCCGCAAGGCTATCAGATATCGCAGCTCTATCACCCGATAGTGGGCGAGGGGCAGCTCACCCTCGATAAGGATGAGAAAAGCGGCATTCCAGAGGACAAAATCATCGGGATCGAACGCATTCATGTCGAGCAAGACGCTGGCAAATTGATGCATGATCAGCACCCGACCATGTCCTACGTTGATTTGAATCGCTGCGGCGTCGCTTTGATGGAGATTGTCTCCATGCCCGATATGCGCTCGCCAGCAGAGGCAGGCGCTTATGTGCGCAAATTGCGCTCTATCTTGCGCTATGTCGGCAGCTGCGATGGCAATATGGAAGAAGGCTCTATGCGGGCCGATGTGAATGTCTCGGTGCGCAAAGTGGGTGATGAGCTGGGCACTCGGACAGAGACGAAGAACGTCAATTCTGTGCGCTTTGTGATGCAAGTCATCGAATATGAGGCGAACCGTCAGGTTTCCGTCTTGGAAGATGGCGGCAGCATCGACCAAGAAACGCGCCTGTTCGATGTTGCGACCGGAACCACGCGGACCATGCGCAGCAAAGAAGACGCGCATGACTATCGCTATTTCCCCGACCCTGATTTACTTCCCGTGCTGCTGGAGGATGACTTTCTCGCCGAATGCCGCAGCAGCCTGCCCGAATTGCCCGATGCGAAACGCGCTCGCTATATCGAGGAACTTGGCCTTACCGATTACAACGCCAGCGTTTTAACCGCAGAGGTGGAGAATTTCGCTCGCTTTGAGACATTGCTGGAGGCAGCGGCAAAGGCGCTTGGCAAACCCGCCAAGAAAATCGCAACGCAAACCGCCAATTGGTCGCTATCGGTGGCCCCCGGTGTGATCAAGTCTTTGGGCGACAAGGCTAATCTTGTCCATGCTACACCAGAGGCTCAAGCGGCCATTTTGGCGATGAGCGATGCTGGCGAGATCAGCGGAAGCCAAGCCAAGGAAATCTTCGAGATTGTCCTTACAACGGGCCGCGAGCCGCAAGAGATTGCCGATAGCGAAGGCCTAAAGCAGCAAAGCGATACGGGCGCGATTGAGGCGGTCGTGGACGAGATTCTCGCTGCTAATACCGACAAGGTTGAGCAATATAAGGCTGGCAAAGACAAGCTTTTCGGCTTTTTCGTGGGCCAAACCATGAAGGCGATGCAAGGCAAAGCGAACCCGCAAGTGGTCAATGAAATCCTCAAAGGCAAGCTTGCTTGATTAAGGCGCTTTGGCGCGCTTGTGTGCTGTTTTTGGGCCGTTTTTTTAGGCGGTTTTGGGGCGCAACAGTCTTGCGTTTGTTAACCAAGAAATCCCCTTGTTTGAGCGTAAATTGCAAAAGTTCCTGCTGGGCTGAAATTTTCGCCTACCCTAACCTACATTCTTGCAAAGATTGTAGCACTCGCGGAAATCGTTAAGGTTAGGTTACGTTCCGATTCGCAATAAAAAGAAGACGTTAAAAACATAGGGGGGACTATGACGGGAACAGCTAAATTCCTGATCGGCGCCGCCGTTACATCCTTGCTCGCCTGGGGCGCGCATACGATGTACGGAGACGGTTATGTCGACGGGATCGAAGAGAAAGCGCGTGATGCGCTGACCATCGGTGAATATGATGGTATCGAACTCAACATGCAACGCGATGCGCTTAGCCGGGTAGCAGTGCTGTCAGGCACGAGCGATCCAGAAAAGCGCGCAGCCATTGAAGAGACGGTGCTTGCATCGGCCAATGTCTCTTCTGTCGTATGGCAAGGCGATGCGGACGAAGCGCCAGCGGCTGCTGCCGTCAGCGACGAGGCTGTCGCCTCTTGCCAGTCAGAGGTTGAAGCTCTGATGGAAGGCAAGACGATCAACTTTGCTACTGGCAGCGCAGCGATCTCTGCCGATTCCGGTGAGCTTCTCGATAGTCTTGGCGCTGCAATTGCAGGCTGTGAAGGCATGTCGGTTGCAATCTCTGGCCACACAGACAGCACAGGCAATGCAGACGCTAATCAGATACTAAGCCAAGCCCGCGCTGATGCAGTTGCTGCATCCTTGGGTGAACGCGGCCTTGGTGCTGATCGTATGAGCACGCAAGGGTTCGGTTCAACGAAGCCCTTAGTGGCTGATGATGGTGCCAATGCTGCCAACCGCCGTATTGAATTCACGCTGAGCGCGGCTGATGCTGCACCTGAAGCTGCACCTACTGAGGGGGGAGAATAATATGCCACTTCTATTAGAAAGCTGGTTGCTCCTAATGGTCTTGTTCCTGATTGGCTTGTTTATTGGCAAGCTTATCTGGGATCGCAGTTGAGCAGGGGAGAAACACGATGTTTGATCTAATTTTTGATAATCCAATCCGGTTCATCCTTGCGTTGATAATCGGCCTTTTGACCGCTTGGTGGATTTGGGGCCGCATTAGTGCAGCTGTGCAAACCGCAGCGCCCACTCCGGCACCTGTGGCAACTCCGGCACCGGCTCCAAAGCCTGTGCCTGTCGCACCGCCGCCACCGCCACCACCGCCACCTCCTCCGCCGCCGCCTGAAAAGGTCGCTGCATTTGAAGGTGCGCCCAAGATTGCTGCGGCTGTCGGTGACCCCGATGATCTTAAGCTCATCAAAGGCATTGGCCCGAAACTGGAGAAGCTGTGCAACAAGCTCGGCGTGACCCGGTTTGACCAGATCGCGGCTTGGAAAGCGGCGGATATTGCCGAAGTTGATCCGCATTTGGATAGTTTCTCTGGCCGTATCCAGCGCGATGACTGGGTTGGCCAAGCCAAAATCCTGGCAAAGGGCGGAACGACAGAGTTCGCCAGCAGGAATTCCTAAATAAGGGTGGGGCCGGTTTCGTGCCGGCCCGCCAATTTTAAGCGTTTTTGTCAGCTCTATGAGGTGCGCGCAAAAGGCCCACAAAGGCCTGCGCGAGAGGGAAGAGCTAAAGCAAATACGTTGAAGTCGCCGTCACGGGGGGTGATGGCGCGACCATGGGCCGCGGGGTGTAACAGCCCTTGCGGCCCATTTCTTTCCAAGATGATATGCGCCTGAAGATCGTATTGGCTCTATTCAGATGAGGTCCGCTATCCCTAGGCTCACAACGAACCGGTATCTTGGTTATAATTGGGGAGCATTGGCACTATGAGAAATCTCAGAGAAACGAACGCAAACGCAGGTCTATCACAGAATATCGCCGCAGCTCAGCCTGTGTCAGGCCGCCGTGCTTTCATTATGGGAGCAGGCGCGGTGTTTGCCTCTGGCGC
>CAZTFZ010000211.1:0-3481 GCA_964613105.1 uncultured Porphyrobacter sp.
TTAGAACCCAAGCCGGACGCTGGCGCGGATGTTGCGGCCCGGCAGCGTAACAAATTCCTTGGTAAAGCTGGTGTGGCGACGGCCCGTCACATCAAACAGGTTCTCAGCTGCCAATTGCAACACGACATTCTGATTGGTCTCAAGCGGACGCCATGACAGATAGGCGTTGACGAAGGTGAAGCCGTCTGTCGCGGTTTCAAACTCAGCCACATCGTCTTGCTGGTCGAACCATTGGACCTCGCCGCGCAATTCAAACGCGCCAGCCTCAGCTTCTAGAGCGCCCAGCAGGCTCAATGGCGGGATACGCGGTACATTGCTGCCATCATTGAGCTCAGCCGAGACATAAGAGGCACGCAAATCGGTCGACAGCGTAAACGCATCCGATCGAACAAGCGGAGCGGTAACAGCCGCTTCAAAACCGAAGAAATCGGCATCTTGCTGCAAGAATTCGAAGACTGGCAATTCGTCTTCCTCCTCGCCAGTGGGCGAAAGGAAGATGTAATTGTTGAAATTCTGATAGAATACCGCAGCGTTAAAAGAGAGATCGCCAATATTGGCACGGACGAAGCCCTCAATGCCCAAAGCGCTTTCGGTGCTGAGGTTCGGGTCGCCAATTTCAAAGGTTTGCGTCGCAATATGCGGTCCATTGGCAAACAGTTCTTCGCCAGCTGGCGCACGTTCCGAGGCGGAGACTGTAGCGCCAAATCGCACCCCGCCCTCGCTCGCTACAATCGCAGACAAAGCGCCTGAGAAAAGGTCAAAGTCACGCTCTAGACCCAAAGTATCTGAACTGACATCAACCAGCTCATACCGCGCGGCCGCTTCAAGTTGGAAGCCGCCAAGGTCCAATTCCTGCGCTGTAAAGATCGCCCATTGTGTGGTCTCATTGGGAGCGATGAATGCCTCTGCGCCGACAGCTTGGAAATCGCGCGAAGTGTGTTGCAGGCCAATGACGCCGCCACCACTTTGAATAAGCTCGGCCCGTGCTTCAAAGGTCTCTGTGTCAAACACAGTGCCCACTTCATCGCCTTCAAATTCGGTGTGAGTGTAATCGGAATAGCCAGCGCGCAATTTCAGGCGCGAGGCGAAGCCAGTGCCCAAAGCGATATCGCCGCGAAAATCTAGCCGCAATTGCTCAAGACCGATCGAGACGATTTCTTCCTCTTCTTCCTCTTCGCCGCCTTCTTCGCCCTCTTCACCTTCTTCTTCATGATGACCGCCATCGGGATTACCGACAAGACCATAGAAGCTGTCGTAATAACCAACAGAAGCGCCAAAGTTGGATTCGCCCAATAGGACTGCAAAGCCGCCATTGGCCGTCCAAGTCTCGGTCGCACTATTCGGCAGGAAACCGCTTTGCACAGCCGCCTCGCGCAGTTCTTCCGCTTCTTCCAGCTCGCCCTCTGCCTCTTCTTCGTCAGCATCAGCAAGCAAGTCTGCCATCAAATCCTCGGTCAATTGGAAGCCGGGAATCTCAAGGTCATCTGTTTCGCGATAAGAGCCATCAACATGGACGACAAAAACCTCGCCTAAGGCAGCGTCCAATGACGCACCGCCGCTCAGCAGATTGCTGGCAGTGTCGACCGCGCTCAACGCATTGATGCTAATGCCGTTCTCTGGCGCTTCAAGCGGGATGCGGCGATCAATCACATTCACCACGCCGCCAATGGCCTGACTGCCATAAAGCAGAGCGGTTGGGCCGCGCAAAACTTCGATCCGCTCCACAGTCAACGGGTCAATCGATGTCGCGTGATCAGCAGAAGTGTTGCCAACGTCGCCTGTACCAAGGCCATCAATCAGAATGCGGACGCGCTCGCCATCTTGGCCGCGCAGGATGGGGCGTGAGGCGCCGGGAGAAAAGCTGGTCGCAGAAACGCCGGGAACCTTCGCAAGAACCTCGCCAATCTGGCCGTTCAAATCGCGCTGGATTTCATCGCGGTCCACCACATTTTGGCCGGCAATAAAATCGAGCTCTTCCAAGCCATCGGCAGCGACAATGATATCGCCGCTTGGGTCAAGATCGGTGTCGCTACTCGCCTGCTCTTGCGCGCTGACAGACTGGCTGCAAAGCGCAAAGGTCAGCGCCCCAAGCGAGGTTACGATTGCCGAGGCAGAGCTGGCGGCGGAGAGCGCAGAGTGAGCGCCTTTTTTATGATACAACATATCACGCTATTTAGATTTAGAATGACGGATTGCAAGGATGAAATTTGCCGCTCTTGCAAAAGGTCGGGCAAAACACGCGGCTAAGCGGCCTAAATGTCACAGTTGTGTGTGAGGCCGCGAAGAGAGCGGAACCTGCGCTAAGCCTAGAAGCGGATAGTCGGTCTCCGACACAATTTGCGCACCCTCACTTGCTAATGCCCGGTGACTGGTTGCCAATCTTTAGTCTTCAAGTTCGAAACGGTAACTTGTTCCGTCTGGGACAATGCGCCCTGCTGTGGGCCATGAAAAGTGGCTGCCAATCATGAGCGCATCAGTGCCTGACATTTCCTCAAGCATTGCTTGCCGAGTGGCCTTTGCCGTGTCGCGATCAATATCGGCAAATGTGCCCCAATCCATCCGAGCTATTTGGCAAGGGTGATGAAAACTATCGCCAGTAATGATAGCTTTATCGCCTTCAGAGATGATCTGAACACTCACATGGCCCGGCGTATGACCGGGTGTTGGTATGAGCGTAACGCCCGGAACAATTTCGCGAGGTGGGTCGACCAACACAACCAGACCCGCGTCGACAATCGGTTGCACGGATTGGTCATGCACATTTTTCTGCGTTTTGTGGAAGGTTGCACGCATCCGTTCGAATGGACGCTCAAGTTTTTCCAAATCCTGCTCTGGCTGTTCGTACTCGCTTGCCCAGAACTCGAACTCGGTGCGAGCGAAAAGGTATTGAGCGGCCGGGAAAGTCGGTACAAAGGCTCCATCAATAAGCAGAGTGTTCATACCGACATGGTCAAGATGAAGGTGGGTGCAAAGCACAAAATCGACGCGATCTGGATCAAAGCCTGCCGCTTTGAACTTTTCATATAGGCCAAAGACACGCTTGTCCCACTCATGTGAACTCGGCAGATCCTTATTGTCGCCTACGCAAGTGTCGACAACGATGAGCGCATCGCCGACCTCAATGACAAAGGTCTGGACCACCCCTAGTAGCGTGCCATCTGCATCGACAAAATGAGGGCGCAGCCACGGGATATCGGCGAGGCTTTCTTGCGACGCATTCTGGATTAGGCCGTTCAGATCATTGAGCGGCTGCTCCACAATTGCCGTGATCTTCGCTTTTCCAACGTTCCAAACGGTCATGATTTCGCGCGCTCCCCCGTAGTGAAGCCAGAATGTGGACTGCTTGTCTGCCCAGAGCAAGTCCCACGATCCGACCCCCAAAGGGCCTTTGGTGCGCGGCTTGGCAAGGAGCCTCACAATGGGCTTGTCATAATCTTATGCAGGAAAGCTCGAGCCTTCACGACCACAAGGGGCCCAAGTC
>CAZTFZ010000212.1:0-3439 GCA_964613105.1 uncultured Porphyrobacter sp.
ATAATCGCAATCGCCCAAAACCAATGCGGCAGGAACAAATTGGCCTCTATCGCGCCAGTGTCAGACAGCATGGGCTGCCCGCCGATAACGGCTCGTTCCATAAACAGATAATCCCATTGCTGGAACATCGATAGAGCGCCCAAGACGCCCAGAAACTGCAAGCCAAATCTAAGCCAAGTGCGATTGCCTTTGCGGGCCAGAAACACCAGAGCAAGAGCAAGCAAGGGCAGGACGGTGAGGCCAACAAAGCTGCGCACCCAAATCAGCGCGGACACTCCGATCAAGCCCGCCAAAATATACAGCGCTGGCCGCCACCAATGTTCCTTCGCGCTGGCGACAATCAGGGCAGAGCCAGCGACAGCAGGCGCTAGCGGGCCGCCAGCGGCCATCAATGCTGCGCGCAAGTTTCCCGGATCACCAGCATAGCTTGATAATGCTACGCCCGAACCATTGGGGTAAATCACCAGCTGCTCAAAATTATAGCCCAGCATCATCGCAGCCAGCCCATGACCCATCTCGTGATACCAAGTGGTGAGGATGGTGAAGGGGTAGATCACATAATTGCCAAAAGGCAGAGCGGGCAGGAAAATCACCACTATTGCCGCCAGAAACAGCCGCCCGACTTGCTCGGCTTGCGATCCGGGGGTGACGCCTATTTGCACCGGCATTTGCACCTGCCTATGCCGTGTTGTCGCTGGTGGCTGGTTCCTCGCTGAGTAGCGCTTCCTCGGCGGGCCCCGCGCTGCTGCGCTGTTCGCGCAGGATTGACCAGCTTGCAAGGAACAGTCCGGCAATCAGCGGCCCTAGGACCACGCCTGACAAGCCAACGGCCGCTATGCCGCCCAGCGTTGTCACAAGGATAATCCAATCGGGAATGCCCGTATCGCGGCCCACCAATATTGGGCGTAGGACATTGTCGGCCATGCCGATGATGAGAGCGCCTGAGACGAAGACGAATATCCCCTCCCAAATCGCGCCTGTCGCAAGCAGCCAGATCGCTGCGGGCAACCAGACCAATGCTGTGCCGACCGCTGGCAAAAGCGAAAGGATCGTCATGACCAATCCGAACAGAATGGCAGAGGGAATTCCGACGATCCAAAATGTGGTCGCGCCCAGAGCGCCTTGGACCAATCCAACCACCAGCGAGCCCTTGATCGTGGCCCGCACAATGCCAAGGAATTTCTCGGACAAACGGTCTGCGATAGTGCGTTCAATCGGCAAGCTATCGAGCACGGTTTGGCCAATCGCGCGGCCATCTCTCAGCAAGAAATAGGTGACATAAAGCCCTAGGCCAAAGGACAAGAAGAAGCCCAAGGCTCCGCCGCCCACTGCCACCGCTTGGCGAGCGATCAGCCCTGCGCTTTCGCCGATAATGTCTTGCACGCGGGCTTGGACAGTGGACAAATCGGCCCAGCCTGAGCTTTCGATGGTCGAGCGCAGATTGGCTGGCAGCGCGGCATAGACTTGGTTGAACCATGCGGCGATGTCGATCTCGCCCCTTTGGAAAGCAAGGACAACACCAGCCGCCTCCTCGACCACCAAACCGCCCACGAACATGGATGGCAAAAGGATGACGAATGTGATGATGAGCAAGGTCAAAAGCGCTGCGGCATTGCGGTGACCCCGCATCCGAGCAAGCAGGCCTTGAAACAAGGGCTGGAACATGACCGCGCCCAATACCGCCCACAAAATCGGCGTGAAGAAGGGCCAAGCGATGACCGCCAAGGCCAAAGATACGACCGCCAGCAGAAGCAAGAAGCTGCCGTGTTCTAGGCCGGTCGCAGTCTGATCTGACGCGCTATTGGGCGCTTCCTTAGAGGCGGGCGCTTCTAAGGCAGCGTCGTCAGATATGTCGTCCTTAGACATCAAGATTTGCGACGTTAAGCGCATTGTCTTGGATAAATTCGCGGCGCGGCTCCACCACATCGCCCATAAGGCGCGTGAAAATCTCGTCCGTTACATCAGCATCTTCGACTTTCACTTGCAGCAAAGCGCGGTTTTCCGGGTCGAGCGTTGTTTCCCACAATTGCTCTGCATTCATCTCGCCAAGGCCCTTATAGCGCTGGATTGAGAGACCCTTGCGCCCTGTGACCAGCACTGCATCGAGCAATTCGCTGGGCCGCGAAATACTGTCGTCATTGCTAACCGCGCTGGTTTGACGCGGCGCTTGAATTTCTTGCTCTGCGCCCAAAACTGGCTCCGCTTCATCCGCTTCGCCTGCAACCTCGGTAACAGGGTCAGCCGCTTTCGCGCCGTCATCCTTGCCATCGGCTTTTACGAGGCGCGATGGGCTCGAATAGGCGTCCGCCTGTTCAGAGGCGAGGCTGTGCAATTTGCGCGCTTCTGCGCTGGCAAAAAAAGCGCCTTCGATCTCATGCACGTCGGTGACGCCGCGCCACAGCCTGTGGAATTGGACATTGCCCGCTTCATGGCCATCCTCGCGGACTGACACGCTCCATTTGGCATCATCGTCAGCATTGGCGAGGCGCGTTGCAGCAAGCTCAAGCGCGGTCAAACGCTGCGCATCGGACAAAGCTGGATCAAGAGCGCCGGTCAGCGCCATCTGCTCGATAATCTCGCCATTATAGCGGCGCGGGACAAAGCTCAGCAGATTGCGCATCCGCAAAGCATGATCGACCAGAGCGCGCAAATCATCAGCCCCGCGTTTTTGAGCGTCACTGGTTTCGAGCAGGCGCCCGCTAAGCCCTGCATCAACCAAATAGCGATCAAGCGCGGCCTGATCCTTCAAATAGACCTCGCTGCGGCCCTTCGCGACCTTAAACAAAGGCGGCTGCGCAATGAACAAATGCCCCGCCTTGACGATATCGGGCATTTGCCGGTGGAAGAATGTCAGCAGCAATGTGCGGATATGCGCTCCGTCGACATCAGCATCGGTCATGATGACGATCTTGTGATAGCGCAGCTTTTCAAGGTTGAACTCATCGCGCAGGCCAGTGCCCATCGCTTGAATGAGCGTGCCGACCTCTTTCGAAGAGATAATCCGGTCAAAGCGAGCGCGCTCTACATTGAGGATTTTACCCTTAAGCGGGAGGATTGCTTGCGTCTTACGGTCGCGGCCTTGTTTGGCAGAGCCGCCGGCAGAATCGCCCTCAACCAGAAACAATTCGCATTTGGCAGGGTCGCGTTCCTGGCAATCGGCAAGCTTGCCGGGCAGGCTCGCAACAGACATTGCGCCCTTGCGGCTCATCTCGCGGGCGCGTTTCGCGGCCTCGCGCGCAGCAGCAGCGTCGATCACTTTTTGGATGATCGCTTTGGCCTCAGCTGGGTTTTCCTCCAGCCATTCGCCCATCTTTTCGCTCATCAATGCTTCGAGTGGCTGGCGAACCTCGGATGAAACCAATTTGTCCTTGGTTTGCGAGGAGAATTTGGGATCGGGCAATTTGACGCTGACAATTGCGGTTAGGCCCTCGCGCATATC
>CAZTFZ010000213.1:0-3437 GCA_964613105.1 uncultured Porphyrobacter sp.
AGCGTGTCGATTGCTTGCACGTCGCAATCATAGGCTGCGAGCAGCGTTAAAGAACGCGCCATTTGATAGGTGAAGGCCCAGTCACCGCTTGGGGCGCGATTGGTGCTAGCGCCAACGCTTGCAGACAAATCCTCTGCGCCCCAGGTCATTCCGGCAAGCCGCTCTAGGCCAGCATCGGCATATTCACCCAGATGGAAGGGCGCTTTTGCGGTTTCGGTCACAAGCGGCAATATCGGCGTGCTGCCATTAGCGAGCCCAGAGCGCGCTTCCAATGCATCAAGATAATGCGACAATTGCGCGACATCCTTAGGGCCATTGGCCTTGGGCTGGACGATACCATCAGGCGCGCCATCCATGACCGCGATGAGGTCACCAATGGCCATATCGCTATCGAGCGCATTGATCCGTACCCAGATTTGCGTTTTGCGCTGAGCACGCGGCCGGGCGGCCAAAAACTCCGCTGCTAGCTTACGCGCTGCGCTCTTGCTTTCAGGCGCAACTGCATCCTCTAAATCGAGGATCAGTGCATCGGCTGCAAAACCGTCCGCTTTGGCGAGTTTCTTCTCGCTATCGGCGGGGATGAACAGCAGCGATCTGATGGGAAGCGGGCCGTTTGGTTGGCTCATGTTGATTGGGTCATGCAAAATTCCTGCTGTCCATAATTAAACGCGCCTCTATCGCACCCCAAGCCCGCGCGCGATGATCCCGCGCAGAATTTCACGAGTGCCGCCGCGAAGGCTGAATGAAGGCGACACCATGACAAGATGCTGGAGCACGGCCAAAAGGTCGCTTGTCGCCTCGCTATGAGGCTCATGGGCGATCAATTCGCGCGCCAAATGCGGAATGTCCTGCTCTAACATGGCACCCAAATCCTTGATGATTGAGGCTTGCAAAGCAGGATCTTCACCCTCTTCCAACAAGGCCGCAACCCCGCGCGACAAACGGCGCAGAACCGCAATATGGGCCACCATGCGGCCAAGTACAGCCTTGGCGTTTGAGTTCTCGCTTTTGGCAAGAGCGCGGGTCAATTGAACGACCAATTCAAACGATGAGAGGAAGCGTTCAGGGCCAGAGCGTTCAAAAGCCAGCTCGCTCATCACTTGGTTCCAGCCATTGCCTTCTTCGCCAATAAGGGCGGTTGAGGGCACCACTGCATTGTCAAAGACAACTTCGTTGAAGTGTTCTTGTCCGGCCAAATCGCGGATCGGGCGAATGGTGATCCCGTCAGTGTTCTTGAGATCAATCAGAAGTTGGCTGGTTCCGGCCTGACGGTTTTCGACAGAGCCCGATGTGCGGCAGAACAGGATCATGAAGTCTGCGCGATGGGCATTGGTGGTCCAAAGCTTGGTGCCATTGATTCGATAGGCTGCCCCGCCATCAACCGGCTCAGCCTTGGTGCGGGTCGCGGCAAGGTCTGAACCTGAATCGGGCTCGCTCATGCCAATACAGAAGACGCAGTCACCAGCGGCGACACGCGGCAGAATAGCTTCGCGCTGGGCCTCGGTGCCGACATTCAGCAGCAAGGGCCCGCTTTGCCGCTCACCGATCCAATGGGCTGAAACAGGCGCGCCTGCGGCCAGCAATTCTTCGACCACAACATAGCGCTCTATCGCGCTGGCATCGGCCCCGCCATAGGCCTTTGGCCAAGTCATGCCGAGCCAGCCACGCTCGCCCAATTTTCGGCTAAAGTCAGGGTCAAAGCCGTCCCATGATCGGGCCTTAAGGACAGGGGCGACGCCTGCCATTTCCTCAGCTAGGAAAGCGCGTACTTCGCCGCGCAGTTCTTCGGCGCGATCCATTTCAACAGGGGGTGGGAAGTTAAACAGGCTCATCGTATTTCCGTAATCATCGGCCATAGCCCCGCATGACCTTGCGCGATTGCTGCCGCGCCAAGCGCTCGGTTCCAATGGGCTTCGCTGCCAAATTCATCGCGCCAAGACCAAAGGCTGCGCGTCGAAAGGTTGAGCTTATGTTCGCGGGTAAAGCCGATTGCAGCAAATATCTGATGCGCAAGGCTGGCCGCTTTTCCGGCTGCCTCACCCCCGCGAGATTTCGCTGCTGCAATACCGAGCGCGGCTTGCGAGGAGCCTTGCTGCAATTGCCCAAAGCTGCTTGCGCCAAGATCGGCTGCGCCGCCAGCTGCAACGCATTCACCTGCCAGAAGAGCAAGGTTTTGCTGGACGGCTTGAAACTTTGCGAGCGGCCTGCCGAATTGCACGCGCTCACCCGAATAGCCGGTTGTCATAGGCAAAATAGCGTCAAGCGCCCCTGCAATCTGCGCAGCCCTGGCAGCGGCCCCTGCGGCAAAAACATCGGCTTGCGCTAGGTCTTTTACAGGAGCGATTGTGCCATCAGGCAAGGCCATATCGAAACTCACCGTGTCGCGCGGTTGGTCCGCCATATTGGCCGAGGGTTCAACTTGCGCGAGCTTATGATCGAGCCGGAGAAGGTGACCATCTTTCACTAGAACCAAATCTGCACAGCGGCCCCAAGGCACGCCTTTTACGGTTCCAGCAACATGCCAGCCAGCGTCGTTTTGGCTCAGGGTTAGCTCGTCAACATCGCCTTGCGGCGCAATCGTTAGGGGCTGGTCTTGCGATATTGGAAGGCCCGCCTTAGCCAAAAGATAATTGGCAATCATCGTTTCAGCCAGAGGCAGCGGCACAGCGTGTTTGCCAGCCAGCCTGACCAAAGCGAACGCATCGTTTGCCTCCAAGCCAAAGCCGCCGTCACTCTCGCTAAGCAGCATGAGCGGCGCGCCAAATTCTGCGCAAGCCTCCCAGGCTGCGGCCAGCCACTCGCCGGTTTCAGCGCGGCGGATCGCTGCTTCGTCTATATGGGTTTCAAAAACACGGGTCGCAGCATCGTGCAAGAGTATCGAAGTTTCACTCATTACTGAGGGTCTAACGCACAGATTGCCGCGCGCCAAGACAGGAAATGGATTGTTGGGAGCATGCCGCATACTACGATCAATTCGCCTGAAGATTTGCCGGTAAGCAAAGTCACGCTTGATAAGGCTCAGGTCGATGCAATAGCGAATGCGGTTGCTACTAGGTTGGAACGCGCCGCTGGCAGTTCTCAGCCGAAGCTCGTTTCGATTAAGGACGCAAGCGCTATTCTTGGGGTTGGTCGTTCTAGCGTGAATAGGATGATGGAGGATGGCAGGCTTGAAAGCCGGCATATAGGCAGCAGGTCACTGATCCAAATGGCGAGCATAGAGGCGATCCTCGAGGGCTCTTTAGAATGAGGTTAGCGCGGAGGTGGGTGAGGCCGCTCAAACAGACCCCTTCGGCTCCATAGCAATCCGATTGACAAATAGGCAGGCGGTTCGTTAGTGGCGGGCTCTTACCGGCGTTGTGGTTTTTTGATGACCGAACGATCGTGTGCCCAGATGGCGGAATTGGTAGACGCGCGTGCTTCAGGTGCACGTATTCGCA
>CAZTFZ010000214.1:0-3409 GCA_964613105.1 uncultured Porphyrobacter sp.
GAGCAAACGCTCGATCTGGTGACGCGCAATCCGGATGAGTGGCGCGTTGAAGCGCTGACCGCCTATTCCAATGCGGGCAAATTGGCGCAAATGGCGCTCAAAACGCAGGCTAAGCTTGCCGTTGTGGCCGATGAAAGCGCTCTGCCAGCCTTGCGCGAAGCCTTGGCGGGCAGTGGTATTGAGGCTGCTGGAGGGCGCTCGGCCCTGTGCGAGGCAGCAGCGCGGCCAGTCGACCTTAGCATTGCGGCAATCGTTGGCTGCGCAGGCCTTGCGCCGGTTATGGCGGCGATAGAGCAGGGCGGCACAGTGGCTCTTGCCAATAAAGAGGCTTTGGTGAGCGCTGGCGAAGTCATGACGGCGGCTGTGGCCAAGCATGGCGCGACGCTGTTGCCGGTCGATTCAGAGCATAATGCGATCTTCCAATGCCTTGCGGGCAGCGATATTGGCGATGTTGCATCCATCACGCTGACGGCCAGCGGCGGGCCTTTGCGCGAATGGAGCGAGAGCGAGCTAGAGGCGGCAACGCCAGCGCAAGCCGTGGCTCATCCCAATTGGAGCATGGGCGCAAAGATCAGCGTTGATAGTGCGACGATGTTTAATAAGGGCCTTGAACTGATTGAAGCGCATCACCTTTTTCCGGTGGGCCTCGATAAATTGCGGATCATAGTCCACCCGCAAAGCGTCATTCATTCCATGGTTGAATATCGCGATGGCTCGACGCTCGCACAGCTTGGTCCTTCCGATATGCGCGTGCCGATTGCCTCTTGCATGGCTTGGCCAAAGCGGATGGATACGCCTTGCGAGCCGCTCGATCTGATTGGTCTGGGCGAGCTTAATTTTCACAGCCCCGACGAGGTGCGTTTCCCAGCGACGCGTTTGGCGCGGGCTGCAGCAGAGGCGGGCGGGGCTATGCCCGGCGTGCTCAATGCCGCCAATGAAGTGGCCGTTGCAGCGTTTCTGGCAGGCGAAATCGGCTTTACTCGGATCGCGCAATTGGTTGAGAGTGCGCTTGACGGGGCCAGCGCTACCGCAGCGCCTGCTAGCCTAGACGATGTGCTTGGTGTAGATGCCGAGGCGCGCGCTAAGACACGCGTCCTTCTGGAGCTTTCATAAAGTGGACAATTTTCTGCCCTTTTGGGTCTATTATATAGTCGGTTTCCCGCTCCTATTGGGGCCGCTTGTCACCTTGCATGAGCTTGGGCACTATCTGGTAGGCCGCTGGTTCGGGGTGGGCGCTCAAGCCTTCTCCATCGGCTTTGGCAAAGAGCTTGCTGGTTGGACCGATAGCAGGGGCACGCGCTGGAAATTGTCAGCCATTCCCTTGGGCGGCTATGTCCAGTTTAAGGGCGATATGAATGCGACCAGCATGCCCGATGCGGCGGCTTTTGAAGAACCGCCCCAAGAGGACCGTTCAGGAATTGCAGGCGCAAGTTTTCACCATGCCGACCTGTGGAAGCGCAGCCTCATCGTGCTCGCAGGTCCGATGGCTAACTTGCTCATAACGCTGACTATTTTTAGCGTATTCTTCATGACCATCGGCAAGCCAACCGCTCTCGACGTTGATCAGCAATTGACGATTGGTAATTTCTCGGAAGAAAGCGCTGCACGCGACGCAGGCTTGCAAGTGGGTGATCGGCTGCTTGCTATTGACGGGCAGGAGCTGACCGAGTTTGCCGACTTGCGCGAGGCGGTGATGCTCTATCCCGGGCGAACATTGGCAGTGACTTACGAGCGTGACGGCGCGCAGAACACTTTGCCAATCACCATTGCTAGCGTTGAGCAAGAGGATCGCTTCGGCAATGTTTCGCGCGTTGGATTGCTGGGTGTCGGGGCGGCAGCGGTTGAATATGACTTTGTCCAGCAGGGTCCGATTGCAGCCGCTGGCCTATCGGTGGATCGCACGATTAACATGCTCGATATGATGATAACAGGTATCGGCCAGATCATCACGGGTGAGCGCTCTGTGCGCGAGCTTGGCGGCCCAGTTAAGATCGCTAAGCTGTCGGGCGAGTGGCTGAGCCTTGGCCTTATTGCCTTTATTGAATTTGCAGCTTTGATCTCGCTTAATTTGGCATTCATAAATCTCCTGCCAATTCCGACACTTGATGGCGGCCATCTGGCTTTTTACGCGGCCGAAGCGGTGCGGCGGAAGCCTGCCAATATGCGCAGTCAGGAGATTGCTTTTGGAACGGGCATGGCGCTCATTTTGATGTTTATGGTCTTGGTGACGTTCAATGATGTGATTAGCCTGTCGTTTTTCGGCAATTAGGCGGGGAAATGGTTGGTCTATGGCCGCTTTGGCCCTATGGACGGCTTGATTACGCCAATGCCATCGGGCAAGGGCAAACGGGGCGAGTTTGATAGCCATTGCGGTGATGCTTTTGAGGGTAATCTTGAAAAGCGGGCTAAGCTGCAGATGGTTAAACGGATAGGACGGTATTTCCTTGTCGAACGGCATTAACTTAAACAATGCTGAGTGCGCATATTTTGACGCGGCTCGGCCAGAAACAGCTTTGAATGTTCGCGCGCGCTTCGGTCGCGGCGAGCGCAGAGGCGCTATGCTGGGCGCAATTTTGCTAGGTGGGACGATGTTGGCTGGTTTGCCAGCAGCGCCCTTGATGGCGCAAGATCAAGCGCAGGCCCAAGTCCAAGCCCAAGCAGGGGCGGCTCCGTCAATTCTCAACAATCGCGGCGATCAAGTCCGCTCGATTGCGATTTCGGGCTCGCAAAGGCTCGAGGCGCAAACGATCCTTTCTTATATCCGTCTAAGGGTTGGCGACACCTGGAGCCCTGAGGTGGGCGACCAAGTGCTGAAGGATTTGGCAGCGACCGAGCTGTTTGCGACATTCTCTGTCCGCAATGATGCTGGCAATGTGGTCATCTCTCTTACCGAAAACCCAGTGATCAATCGCATCATTCTTGAGGGCAATGAGCGGATCAAGAACGACAAGATCGTTCCTGAAATCAAGCTTGCCCCGAGGCAGATCTTCACGCGCTCGAAAGTGCGTGCCGACGTGGCGCGGATCATCGAACTGTATAAGCGCCAAGGCCGTTTTGCCGCCACGGTAGAACCGAAAATGGTGCAATTGGCGCAAAACCGCGTCGATGTTGTGTTCGAGATCAGCGAGGGGCCAAAGTCCAAGGTTCGCCAGATCAACGTTATTGGCAATGAAGCCTTTTCAGACGGCGAATTGCGCGGCGAGATGGTGACCAAGCAAGCGCGGCTCACCAGCTTTTTCTCTAGCAACACCAGCTATGACCCTGATCGCTTGGCGTTTGACCAACAAAAGCTGCGGCAGTTTTACCTCACCGAGGGCTATGCCGATTTCCGTGTTGTCTCGGCGGTGGCCGAACTGACGCCCGATAAGAAAGACTTCATCATCACCTATGTGGTGGAAGAGGGCGAGCG
>CAZTFZ010000215.1:0-3380 GCA_964613105.1 uncultured Porphyrobacter sp.
GAGACCGGCCCGGAGCAGGCTCTGGCACAAAAGCCTTCGGCGGGACCGCTGGTTGCGCGGCAGTGTCAATAGGCTTGCGAATGGATGGACGGTCTGGATTGGCAGCCGAGCTTTGCGCTGCGCCCTGAGGCGCTTGCTGGGGCTCTTGCTCGGGTGCTTGCTGGGCCGCATTGTTTGATCCGGCATCGCTTGCAGGGCTTGGAGCTGCTGGCCGGCGAAGGCGCTCACCAAGCGGCCTAGGGGCCTGCTCTCCATCGGTCCCATTCCCATTGAGGCCGCGAAAATTCTCTGGATTCATATCAGTCATGCGTGTTCTGGTCCGGTCCAATTTAACCCATGAACGATAGCCAGAATACGGTTAATATGTGGTCAACAAGCAAAGCATTTGAGATCAAAAAGTAAGGATACTCAAAGGTCTAATGAAAAGTGGAACGCAAGCTCATAGCATTGCGTAGAAGCGCCCACCTGCCCAGCCCATGCCAATCGACATAGCCACAGCGAGCAGCCCGTAGAGCAGCGAATTGTCCTGCGCAGAATTGGCCACGAAGCGCTCAAAGCCCACCTTGCGCACTTCAACCTCAGACGTAGCAGACGCAATCACCCGGCCCCGCGCCACAGCGAAAGTCTCGGCTGTGTACGTTCCGGTTGCAACATTGGACGGCAATGAAATGCGCGCTTGATAGAGCACTTGCTCGGCGAGCTTCACGCCCTCAAAATCCTGTTTGTAGAGGTCTTGGCGGGTCTTCAAATCAACCAATCCAGCGGCAAACCGCTCTTGTTCTTCAGCATCGATTACCCCGCTGGGAGACAGCTGGATGTAATCGGTACCAAATTCGTAAATCGCCGCGGTTTTCTCGTCGACAATCTCGCTGATCGGGCGCGAGGATGCGACGGCAAAAAACGATGGGACAGAACGAAAATCGCTGCTTTGCGCATTGATCCAAACTCCGGCAAAGCGCTCTTTCTCGCGAAGGCGGATCGGCTCTGACGGGCCTTTGAGGACAACAACGATTTCATAGGACTCGCCTGCAACGGCCCCGCGCGGGTCAAGGATAGCGCCGAACAACAGCAATTCTGTGCCCGTAAAGCCTTGGCGCACTTGCACCTCGTGCTGCGATACCTCTGGCACGAGGATCGGATCGCGCTGCCCCATCAATGCGAGTGCACACAAGATTGCCAGCCACACCCTCATAGCGGGCTCACCGTGTAAATCTCATCGGGCTGGACGAGCAGGCCGAAGAACATCCTCAGCGCAATCGCCAGCACCAAAGCGGCGAGCACAGCGCGCAGCAATTCAGGCTTTAGCTTGCCAGCAACCTGCGTGCCCAATTGAGCGCCTGTGACCGATCCAATGAGCAGCAAAACCACCAGCACAATATCAACCGCTTTGGTGGTGAGCGAATGCGTCATCGTCGCAGCGATGGTCACAAACATGATGTAAAAAAGGCTGGTTCCGACAACGACATTGCCGCTCATCCCCAAGATATAGAGCATGGCAGGAACGAGCAGAAAACCGCCGCCAACGCCCATAAGCATCGTCAATATGCCAACCACTAGGCCAAGGATCAGCGGAGCCAGCGGCGAGATATAAAGCCCCGAGCCATAGAACCGCCAGCGGCCCGGCAAAGCGGCAACAAGCGGGTGGTGGCGTCTGCGTTTGGGCGGAGCGCTGGCCGCGGCCCCGCGCATGGTTTGCACAGCCTCGCGCATCATCATCGCGCCAATCGAGCCCAAAAGCACAACGTAAAGCGAGTTAATCACCACGTCGATCTGGCCAATGCTGCGGAAAAAGCGGAACAACACCGCGCCAAACATCGCACCAAAAGTGCCGCCGCCGACCATCACCCAGCCCATCCGAAAATCGACCCCTGCGCGCTTGGAATGAGCAAGCACGCCCGATACGCTCGCGCCTGTTACCTGCGTCGAGGCAGAGGCGGCTGCGACCGTTGGTGGGACGCCGTAAAAGATCAAAAGAGGCGTCGTAAGGAACCCCCCGCCAACGCCAAAAAGGCCAGACAGGATGCCCGTCAATCCGCCCAGCGCAACGATCCATAGGCCATTTACGGCAAGGTTCGCGATTGGCAGGTAGACATCCATAACCCTGCCCTATCGCAGGCAGCGCTTGGATTAAACCCAAAGAGGCTTAGAAACCGGTCGAAATCGTCAATGCGACGCCCGATCCCGGCTCTGCCTTGCCAGCAACGCGGAAACGATAGTCCAAAGAAACCTGCGCAGGCAGCTCGCCAAGCTTCACTGCCAGATTGGCGCTTGGCCCGACATCCAGCCTGTTTGCACCGCGCTGTGCTCCGCCCCAGACGCCAGCGCCTGCGCGCAATTTGCCATTGCCAAAACGGCCCAGATCAAATTGAGAAACTTCGCGGGTTGCGACAAGATTGCCATCAGCAAAGGCGGTGGCAAAATCGCCGCCAACATAACCTGCTTGAGCATAACCGCTGAGCCTTAGCCCGAGCGGCAGATTCTCTCTCTGCCCGCCAGTCGTCACAAAGGCTGCGGGCCGGATTTGGGTTGATCCACTATCCTGACTAAACCGCCCTTCGATATGAGCAGTCACTGGAAGTCCCGCCAAAGGCCGAGCGCTCAAGCCCAAGGCAAGATCGCTTTGACTGATGCCAGACAGTGCCGAGGTCGCCCGCACGAACACGCGCGGCTGAAACGATGATGCAGGGGCCAAGTCATAGCGAGCCACCAGCCCTGCCTGACTGCGGCCATAAGAGGCAGCATTGGGGCCAGCTGCTGCTTGGGCGAGTGCCTGGGCTTGGCTCGGCCCATCTTGGCGAAGGAACAACCAGCCATCGACACTAAGCCGCCCCAAGAAGCCAGAGCCTTCGCTCTCGCTGGAGGCCGCTTGTTGGCCGAGGCCTGTTGGAGGACCGCCGCCGGGAGAAACCGCGAGATTGGCTCTACCATCCGCTCGAGCGCCATTAGCACTACTTGCGCCATGACTTGCATCCAGCGCGGCTAGAATATGATCGGGCACTGGCACATGCGCCAATGCGGCAAGCCACATCAAATTATGCGCTGATGCTGATTGAGCACGCTGCTGGGTTGGATCGGCAGCTGCATCTGGCTGAGCGCCAAAAGACTGCGCCTCCGCTTGGGCTTGAATAGGAGCCTCAACAGGCGCCTCAACAGAAGTTTGGATTGGCGCTTGCGCATCGTAACGAAGCAAATCAGCAACCGGCTGAGATCGCCAATTTTCATCGGAGCTGCTTGTGGCAAGTGCAGGCTCTGGCTCGATGGACGCGACGCTATCAGGCATGCGCGCACGCAACACTGGGCTGGCTTCGCTTGGAGCCAAACGCCGCTGGGAGGCATCGGGCAAACGCACACGCACCTCTCCATCGGCATCTTGAGAAGCC
>CAZTFZ010000216.1:0-3363 GCA_964613105.1 uncultured Porphyrobacter sp.
TCTATTTGCAATTCAGTTAGGAGCCACCAATGGACAATGTAACAACCGAGCGCTTGCAGTTTACTGGCCAAAAGGGTCAGAAACTGGATGGCAGGCTTGAAAAACCGATATCCGGGCAGATCCGGGCAGTTGCTCTGTTTGCGCATTGCTTCACGTGCACAAAAAGTAGCCTTGCCGCAAAACGAATTACGGCGAGGCTAGCAGCGCAAGGCTATGCGGTATTGCGTTTTGATTTTACCGGCTTGGGAGGCAGCGAAGGCGAATTCGCCAACAGCGGGTTCAAAGCCAATGTCGAAGATTTGGTCGCTGCGGCCGACTATCTGAAGACCACCCTTATGCCACCCGCATTGCTAATCGGTCACAGCCTTGGCGGTGCAGCTGTCATCGCGGCTGCAGAGCACTTAGCAGATGTAAAGGCTGTCATTACCATCGGCGCACCATTTCAGGTCGATCATATCTTGCATCAGTTTGGCGATGATCTTGAACGGATCAAGGCAAGCGACGCCACCGAAGTCACAATCGGAGGTAGGCCGTTCAAAGTTGGGCATGAATTTATTGCGCAAACACAAGGCCAACCGCAAGCAGAGCGTCTGAAGAATTTGAACAAGGCCCTTTTGGTCATGCACGCTCCGGGCGATCAGATCGTCGGCATCGACAATGCCAGTCAAATTTTTCTTGCTGCGAAGCACCCCAAATCTTTTGTGTCGCTCAACGAGGCGGATCATCTGCTTACCAAAGAGGGCGCGGCAAATTACGCTGCAGACGTGATCGCCACATGGTCAAAAGCTTACGTCACGCCTGTCGTACAGGCTGATGCGCATCTGGCGGCGGGCGTTGTTTCAGTCGAGACAACTGGCGGAAAATTCACACAAAATATTTCGACCGCGTCGCATCATTTTCTTGCAGACGAACCAGCCTCATTTGGCGGTCGCGATCTTGGCCCGACGCCCTATGATCTGGTGTTGGCGGGTCTTGGAGCTTGCACTTCCATGACAATCAAAATGTACGCGGATAGAAAGAAAATTCCATTGGATAGCGTGCGCGTCGAATTGGAGCACGGCCGCGAACATGCGACCGATTGCGAGGAGGAGGGACGCGCTGATTGCCAGATCGATGTCATCGACCGCACAATAGAGCTACGAGGTCAATTGAGTGAAGACGACCAGAAAAAACTTATGGAAATCGCGGATAAGTGCCCGGTTCATCGAACCTTGGAAAACCAAATCAGCGTACGCACTGCAGTTGTGGAGTAATTTCGATGGCGGGTGCTGTCAGACTAACTGCACTTGATTGAAAATTGGAACCGATAGCATAGGGCGGCTCAATGCTCAGACCTCGCAAACTGGCAAGTCCTTTCCGCTGTTTCAGTTCTTCGCCCGAAATCATACGGCCTTTGGTCATTTGGAGCGTCAGCTTCCACCACCAATTTCACACGAATATGTGCTGATAATGTCCAGCCAATAGCGGAATTGCAGAATCCCGGAACACTTCCCTGTTCCGCTGACCAAATTCCCTGATAAGCAGGAAACTCAGCATTGAGATCGGTTCGCTGCAGACTGCGTCACGCGCTAAACCATCAGCTAGACGTAGCATCGCCCAAAGCTTCGAGGAAATCCTGCGTCCAAGTCGCGATATTCTCATCGCGAACGCTGGCGTTGAGCTTCTCCCAGCGCGCTTTTCTTTCAGCCAGCGGCATGTCCAGCGCGGTTCGGATCGCATGGGCCACATCATCGGGGCTGTGCGGATTGACCAGCACCGCATCGCTCAATTGCTGAGCAGCGCCAGCAAAACGCGACAATATCAATACGCCGGGATCGGTGGCATCTTGGGCAGCCACATATTCCTTTGCGACCAAATTCATCCCATCGCGCAAAGGCGTAACAAGGCCGATCTTAGAGGCGCGGTAAATGCCATATAGCTCTGCCATGGAATGCCCCTCGTTCACATAGCGGATGGGGACCATATCGATGCGCGAGTAAGCGCCGTTAATCTCGCCCGTCTTCTGTTCCAGAGTGGCGCGGATATGCTGGTAAGAGCCAATATCCTCGCGGCTCGGCGGCGCGATTTGCACATAGACCAACTCTTTGACACGGTTTGGATAGCGTTCGAAAAAGCGGGCAATCCCATCGAGGCGCTCTGGCAGGCCTTTGGAGTAATCGAGCCGATCGACGCCAATCATCGTTGTCCTGTGGCGAGTGCTAGCGCGCATGCGCTGTTCTGCATCGCGTGCCTCAGGCTTGGCGCATTGGCTGGTGAAGTGGTCGTAATCTATACCAATGGGAAAAGCGCGAGCGATAACGCTGCGGCCTTCCAGTTCGATTTTACCGCTGGCCTCATCCACCTTTGCGCCCAATTCCTTGCGGCAGTAATGCAGAAAGCTTTCCAGCCATTCATCGCATTGGAAACCCAGCAAATCATATTCGAGCAGCGTTCTCACCAAACGCTTGTGATAGGGCAAAGAGACCAAAAGCCGTGTTGGCGGCCATGGGATATGCAGGAAAAAGCCAAGCTTATTGGTGATGCCCCGGCTGCGCAAACGATCACCCAAAGGCATGAAATGATAGTCATGCACCCAAACGACATCGTCTGGCTTGATCAGCGGGGCGGCAGCATTCGCAAACAGATCATTGACCCGCTCATACCCCTTGCCGGTTTCGCGATCATATTCGGTCAGATCGATGCGGTAATGGAACAGCGGCCACAGCGTCGAATTGGCATAGCCATTGTAATATTCTTCAATGTCTTGCGGCGCTAGATCAATCGTTGCGGTTGTTACGCCATCGCCGGTTTGCACCAGCGGGGCTTCATCGGGCGTTTCGTTTTCCTTGCCCGACCAGCCAATCCATAAGCCATCGCGCTGTTTTAATGCCGATAGCAATGCGCCTGCCAATCCCCCTTGAGCGCCCGCTGCACCGCGCGCCTTTGGCACTGCGACCCTGTTCGAGATGACAACAAGCCGGCTCATCGTATGGTGTTCCAGCTTTCCGAAAGCAGACCTGCGCAATTGATGATGCCAACCAGAGAATAGGTCTGCGGGAAGTTGCCCCACAGCTCGCCCGTTTCAAAATCAAGGTCTTCCGACAACAGGCCAGAGCGGGTCCGGTGGGATAGCATGGCTTCAAACAGGCTGCGCGCTTCTTCATCGCGGCCAGCAAGGTGCAAAGCCTCAATCAGCCAGAAGGTGCAAATGTTAAAGGCGGTTTCAGGAGCGCCAAAATCATCCTCTGCGGCATAGCGCAGCATGTGTTCGCCGCGGCGCAAATGCTTTTCAATCTCGGCGAAGGTGGATTGGAACTTGGGATCTTGCGGGTCAACAAAGCGCAATTCGACCAATTGCAGCAGGCTGGCATCAAGGTAGTCGCT
>CAZTFZ010000217.1:0-3361 GCA_964613105.1 uncultured Porphyrobacter sp.
TGCGCTCGCTTGGTGCTGTCCGACAACAGGTCATAGGCCTTGGTGACATCGGAAAAGCGCTCTGATGCATCGGGCTTGCCCTTATTGCGATCAGGGTGCAGCTCTTTAGCAAGCTTGCGATAAGCGCTCTTTATATCTTTCTCAGATGCAGTGCGAGCGACGCCAAGTGTGGTGTAAGGATCAGCCATAGACGCGTGTTAGCTAGGTAATGCAGCGCTAAGACGCAAGTTTGATCGGCGCATTCGTCTTTTTATCGGCCAGCAAGTTATCATCTGGCAAGTTATCATCTGGCAAGGGCTGGTAAGCGGCGCTAAGATCGCAAGCATGCAAAACGAAAGCGCCATCCCTGAAAGCGACCCTTTTGATCTGTTCGATGCTTGGCTGAAAGAGGCTGAGGCGAGCGAGCCCAATGACCCCAACGCAATGGCGCTGGCGACAGCGACGCCTGACGGAGCGCCCTCTGTGCGCATGGTTTTGCTGAAAGGGCGCGGGGCCAATGGCAGTCCAGATGGCTTCACCTTTTACACCAACACGCAAAGCCGTAAGGGCGGCGAGATCCGCGATAATATGCAGGCGAGCCTATTGTTCCATTGGAAGAGCTTGCAGCGCCAAATTCGTATTGAAGGCCCGCTTACCCAAGTCTCTGCGAGCCAAGCCGATGCCTATTTCCATTCGCGCGGGTATCAGTCGCAAGTTGCCTCGGCCGCATCCGATCAATCACGCCCCCTTGCTGAGCGCAGCGACTATTTTGCTCGGTATGACGCAATCGCGGCCCAATATCCCGAAGGCCAGAATGTCCCGCGCCCCGATCATTGGACTGGCTTTACTGTGACCCCTCGCCAGATAGAGTTCTGGCTTGATCGGCCGGGCCGGATGCATGATCGGCGATTGTTCGTTCGCAATCAAAACGGCTGGGACAGCGGCCTGCTTTATCCATAGACGCAAAGAATCGAAATTCCGATGACGAAAGCAATTCCTTATTGGCATGTTGATGCCTTCGCGAGCCAGCCTTTTGCGGGCAATCAGGCCGCCGTCATGGTGCTGGAAGAGTGGCTTCCCGACGATGTGCTCGTCAAGATTGGCGAGGAGAATATGTTCGCCGAAACGGCTTTTGTTGTGCGCGATGCGAGCGATGAAGCGGATTGGGAATTGCGCTGGTGCACGCCGACTTACGAGATCGCGCTTTGCGGCCATGCGACTTTGGCGGCGGGCCATATCTTGCTTAACCACCATGAGTGGGGGAAAGAAAAGGCGAGCGTAACCTTCCGCACGCGCAAGTCAGGCATTTTGGAAGTGCGGCGAGCTGCCGGAAATACAGATGCGGGTTATGAAGTCGCTCTGCCCGCTATCCATACCGAGCCAAAGGCGCATCCAGAAGCGGTCAAATTATTGGGTGCAGAGCCTTTGCTCGTCCACCGCAATGACACGCTCTACAATATCTTCCTGTTCGAAAACGAAGCGCAAGTGCGCGAGCTTGACCCCGATTTGCGCGGGCTAGGCGCATTGGGCGTCGATCAGTTCGATTGCACAGCGCCCGGCGATAAGACCGACATCGTCAGCCGCGTGTTCGTGCCAGGGGCCGGCGTTGATGAGGATAGCGTCACTGGCTCTGCCCATGCCGCGCTCACTCCCTTTTGGGCAGAGCGCTTGGGCCGCACCAGCTTTACAGCCCATCAAGCATCAGCGCGCGGCGGCGATTTGACCTGCAAACTGGATGGGAGCCGCGTCTGGCTAGGCGGGCAATGCACAACGGTTGTCGCCGGAGAGTTTTATGTGTGAGGTTTACCTCTGATTCAACGGCCTAGCCGCCCGCGCCTAACTACCTTGCCGGATATAGCTCAAAAATATCCGCCACTTCGCTGAGCATCGCAACACGTTCCTCGCGGTTCGAATGGCCGAGCCGAACGACGGTTAATTTCTGCGCAGGCGAGCTGATAACATATTGCCCCATATGCCCGATCAAAGCGAAAGTGCTGTCCGGCGCTCGATCGGGGAACAGCGGATGCGGCTCGTCTGAACCGGGCTTTCTGTGATCGCGATTGAGCCATGTTTGCAGGCCATATTGCGGCGATACAGGGCTGGGCGTGAGCATCAATTCCACCCAGCTTCGGGTGAGCAATTGCGTGCCTTTGTAAGAGCCTTTGTTGCGTAAGAATTCTCCGAAACTGGCCCAATCGCGCGCTGTTGCATGGATCAGACTGCCGCCGATTAGGGTTCCTGCTGCATCAAATTCAGGCACGACTGATTTCATGCCCAAAGGCTCGAACAATCGCGCTTTCAAATAGCGATCAACCGCGCCGCGCCGCTCATCAGCGCTTGCCCCGTCCCCTGCCAGCGTGCGAGCCGCAATGTCGGCCAGAATAACAGTGGTGTTGGAGGAATATTCAAACCTCTCGCCCGGCTCTGCCTCCAAGGGCTGTTCCTTGGCCCAGCGCGCCATATCATCGCGGCCATCGAGAAACAGCATGCGCACTTCGGAGGATTCATAAGGAGGATTGCCTGCCTCTGTGTGATCGAGCCCGCTGCGCATTTGCAGCAATTGGCGCAAGGTGATGTCAGCGCGGGCATCGCCCGGGCGCTGCCAACGCGGCACTGGCGCAGGCTCGTCCAGCCGCAATTTCCCATCATTCACCAGCATTCCGATCATCGCGGCAGTGACGGTTTTGGCCATAGACCAGCTGATGTGGCGAGTGCCCTTGTCATAATCCTCAGCATAGCGTTCAGCGACGATTTTCCCGCCTGACAGCACCAGCAGAGCGCGCGTTTCGCCTATGCCTTCGGCGTGAAAAACCTCGTCAATGGCGCGGGCCAGTGGCTCTCTTGGCGTGCCGGGGTCTTGGACAACCACTGCCAGTGCTTCATCGCTGAGCGGCGGCGGCGCTTGATTTTCCGGCTGCGAGCAAGCCGCGAGCATTAAGGCAAGGCTTGCCGTTGCTAGGCCGCTGGCGATAGGAGAGGGCGTTGGTGTTTGCATTCAGCCTCACTCGCACGGAGATTTAGACCTTGGCAACGCAAAAAGCGCAAAACCCGTCTGCAAGCGGTCGTTCGAGCAAATGGCCGTGGATTGTGCTGTTCGTGCTTGGCGTCTTTGGGGTGATCTGGTGGCTCTATGGCGATTTTCTGCGCGGCAATGCTCAGGCCGGCTCAGCCTATATGGCGCGGGTGGGCTGTTCTTGCCGCTTTGTTGCAGAGCGCAGCCTTGATGATTGCACTAAGGATAAGATTGCTGGGATGGCGATCATCAGCCTGTCGCAAAATCTTGATAGCAAAAGCGTAACCGCCAGCGCTCCCTTTATCGCCTCTGCCACTGCCAGCTATAAAGAAGGCTATGGCTGCGTCTTGGAAGAGTGGGACGATTAAG
>CAZTFZ010000218.1:0-3353 GCA_964613105.1 uncultured Porphyrobacter sp.
AAAGGCCCCCGACAGCCTCCCAATGGGAAAATGCCGGGGGCCTCGCCATGTCACGCCCGTTTTGGCAGGCGCGCTCATTTGTATTTCAAGCAGCTATGCTCTTAGCCGTGGTATTTGGCGTGTGAGAGATCGAAGCGATCTGCATCCATTACCTTCGTCCAAGCTGCAACGAAGTCTGCAACGAAGCGCGCTTCGCCGCCCGCTTCGGCATAGGTTTCTGCAACTGCGCGCAATTGCGAGTTTGAACCGAAGATCAAGTCAGCGCGGGTTGCGCGGAATTTCTCAGCGCCGCTTGCACGGTCCACTCCGACATATTCCTCTTCTTCGGAACCGTCGACCGGAGCCCATTTTGTACCCATGTCGAGGAGGTTGACGAAGAAGTCATTGCTGAGCGTACCAGCCTTATCGGTAAAGACACCGTGGCCAGTGTTGCCGCTAACTGCGCCCATCGCCCGCATGCCGCCAACAAGCGCGGTCAATTCAGGGATGGAGAGGCCTAGCAAATGCGCTTTGTCGAGCAGCAAATCCTCGGTCTTTACCGAAGCCTTGTTGCGCAGATAATTGCGGAAGCCATCGGCAAATGGCTCCAGCGGGGCAAAGCTGTCGGCATCGGTGTGCGCATCGGTCGCATCGCCGCGGCCAGTGGTCACAGCAACCGAAACGTCATGGCCGCCGTCTTTGGCTGCTTTCTCAACCGCAGCTGCGCCCGCAAGAACGATCGCATCGGCCATAGAGATATCGCCGCGCAAGCCTTCCAAAGTGCCAAGCACGCCGCCCAGCTCTTCGGGATCATTGGCTGCCCAGCCATTTTGCGGAGCGATCGCAACGCGCGCTCCATTGGCGCCGCCACGGTGATCGGTGTTGCGATAGGTCGAGGCCGAGGCCCAAGCCGCTTTCACAAGCGCGCTGACGGTAAGGTCGCTATCAAGAACCGCCGCTTTGAAAGCCGCTGCCGCGCTGTCAGAAACTGTGCTGCCAGCAGGGATCGGATCCATCCAGATCAGTTCCTCTTCAGGCACTTCTGGACCCATATAGCGAACGCGCGGACCCATATCGCGGTGGCACAGTTTGAACCATGCGCGCGCAAATGCATCGTCGAGCTGTTCTGGGTTTTCCAAGAAGCGCTTAGAAATCTTGGCGTACTCTGGATCCATTTTGAGCGCCATATCGGCGGTCGTCATCATGGTCGGAACCTTTTTCGAAGGATCACGCGCATCAGGCGCCATATCGGCTTCGTCAGGATTTATCGGCGTCCATTGCTGGGCGCCTGCTGGGCTGTGCACCAGTTCAAAATCATATTTGAAAAGGATGCGGAAATAGTCGTGTGACCAGCTAGTTGGGTTGTTCGACCAAGAGCCTTCAATTCCCGATGTGGTGATGTTGCCAGCGTCAATCTCGCCTTGGTCGGTGAGCCAACCCAAGGCTTGGTTTTCGAGCGTTTCGCCTTCAGGTGCATCGCCAAAGCTATCAGCAGGCGCTGCGCCATGCGCTTTACCAAAGGCGTGACCGCCCGCGGTAAGAGCAACGGTCTCTTCGTCATTCATCGCCATGCGAGCGAATGTCTCACGCATGTCGCGGGCCGAGAGAAGCGGGTCAGCAACGCCGCCCGGACCTTCTGGATTGACATAGATCAGACCCATTTGGATTGCCGCTAAGGGGTTTTCCAAATCGCGGCCCTCATCAGGGATGATGCGCGTTTCTGCGCCCGTATCGACCCAGAGGCTTTCTGTGCCCCAATAGGTTGTTTCAGGTTCGAACACATCGGCGCGGCCTCCGCCAAAGCCAAATACCGGCCCGCCCATGGATTCAATCGCCACGTTACCAGCAAGGATGAACAAATCAGCCCAGCTAATGTTTGCGCCATATTTCTGCTTGATCGGCCAGAGCAGGCGGCGCGCCTTGTCGAGATTGCCATTGTCAGGCCAGCTGTTGAGCGGGGCAAAGCGCTGTTGGCCAGAGCCGCCACCACCGCGCCCGTCGCCAGTGCGATAGGTGCCAGCCGCATGCCATGTCATCCGGATGAAGAACGGGCCGTAATGGCCATAATCCGCAGGCCACCAATCTTGGCTGTCGGTCATCAGCGCAGTGAGATCAGCCTTGAGCGCGGTGTAATCAATCGCGTTGAAGGCTTCGCAATAGTCAAAGCCATCGCCCATTGGATCGGCGCTGCGGCCGTTTTGCGTCAGAATATCGGTATTGGCGCTTTCGGGCCACCAATCCTTATTGGTCCGGCCAAGCAGCGAGCGCGTTGCTCCATCGCCTGAAAATGGGCAGCCTTCCGACATGCTTCCTGTTGCTACATCCATTGGGGTTTCTCCTGTAAATGGACCTGAGTGGTCGTCTGAAATTTCGTTCGATGGCCAAGCCATTGCATCGTCTATTGCGCCGCATATCCCGCTATGGGATGCGCTTTGAATTCACGCGCCGCAAGGCCACTTCTAAAAGGTTAATGCCGCTTTCGCGCTCATTCGTCCAATCAATTGATTGACTATTATTGATTGAGTGGTTCGATCAACCAATCTGCCCGCGATGAAGCAATTTGTGATCGGCCAAAACCAGCGCCATCATCGCTTCGACTACGGGGGTTCCACGAATGCCGACGCATGGGTCGTGGCGGCCTTTGGTGCGCACTTGGGCTGCTTCGCCATCGCTGTTTATGCTTTCAACGGGCGTTAGGATGGAAGAGGTAGGTTTGAAGGCCACCCGCGCCACCACGGCCTGTCCTGTGGAAATACCGCCAGCGATGCCGCCTGCATGATTAGCGAGAAATTCGGGGCCCTGATCTGCGCCGTCTTGCGCAGGCCGCCCAGACTTAGGCCGCATTGGGTCTGCATTTTGCTCGCCTGTCAATCGCGCGGCATCAAAGCCATCGCCAATCTCAACGCCTTTCACTGCATTAATGCTCATCATGCCGCTGGCGATATCAGCATCAAGCTTCGCATAGATCGGCGCGCCCCATCCGGCTGGAACACCGCTAGCCACGCATTCCACCACTGCGCCGAGCGAAGAGCCGGCTTTGCGCGCATCATCGACCAGCACGGCCCAGCGCCCCGCCGCCTCTGCATCGGGGCACCAAAAGGGATTGTTGGCGATTTCACTGGCGTCGAAATTGGCTGGATCAATCCGGTCCCCGCCAAGCTCGCAAACATAGCTGGTGAGCTGAACCTCTGGGATCACCAACCTTGCAATCGCGCCTGCCGCCACACGGGCGGCTGTTTCGCGCGCGCTTGAGCGCCCACCGCCGCGATAGTCGCGATGGCCATACTTCGCGTCATAAGTGTAATCGGCATGGCCCGGGCGATAGGTTTTGGCGATCTCTGAATAGTCTTTGGAGCGCTGATCGGTGTTCTCGA
>CAZTFZ010000219.1:0-3332 GCA_964613105.1 uncultured Porphyrobacter sp.
GCAAAAAGCTGCCGAGCCACGCCTAGTCGCGGTCTTCCTTGATGATTTCGCCTGCGATTTCCTCTGGGCTGGCAGGGCGGCCAGCAACCGCATAGCCATCGCCAAACCATTGCGCCAAATCACGGTCTTTGCAGCGTGCAGAGCAAAATGGTGTGTGCTCCTCGCTGCGAGGTTTCTTGCATATCGGGCAGTTGCGCTGTTTCATTGTCTTGGCTTCGGTATCGCTGGATCGGGTTGGCTAAATCGGGTTGGCTCAATCACTCGGCTACAATTTGAGCCTGCGGAGCCTCTAGCGCAAGCTTGGGATTGCTCTCTATCCGCACCTGCTTGCCTGTGCGGCGCGCAAGCTCTTCCAGCCACGTGGGTTTCAGCTTGGCCTGTAGAGCGGGGTGAACCGTCAGCAGCAGCACTGGCCCATGACCTTGCGCCATCTCGCCAATCCGCAAGGCGAAGCGTGCGCACATGCCAACGCGTGATGCGGCAAAGCGGTGAAGCAGCGAGGGGCCTTTGAGCGATGCGACAATTTGCACAAAGCCAAAACCGTTCATGGCTGTGCGTTCGTGGGGCCACTCATTCAGCGCCTCAGCCAAAGCTGCGTCCACGGCCTTTCGATCTTTCTTTGCCTCTAAAGTCGGAAAATCGATCCCAATATTGCCGCCCATGTCGAACCAACGCAAAGCACGAACGATGGTCGGAATGGCGTTGTTATAAGCGCCTTCAGGGTAAGAGCAGTCAATATCGATCAAGGTCATTGCGGGCGCTGGATCGATCAGGATTTCGCCGCCAGTAAATGGCAAGGATCCGCTGCTGGCAGCAGACCAGACCTCTTCCCAAAGCCCCGTTGGAAAGCGGCGGATGATCTGACCTTGAGGCAATGGGCCTTCATCTTCTCGCTCGGCCCTGGCCAATTCGTCTGGTCGCAAGCAGCGCGCTTGGGCAAGTTTGAAGCGGCCCCGTTCCGCCATTTTTGTGCGCGTGATTTTGACCGGAACGCTTTGACCCTCGGTTAGATCGCGCGGCAATCGGGATAGAAGAACATCCGTGCCATCGGTAAGCTGCGCAGTCCCGCGGTTTGCTCCGCTGGTTTTGGAAATGAGCGTCGCATTGGCCACTTTTCCGGCATATGTTTCGCCTTCAAAGTGCAGCTTGGCTGCAAGCACCTCGTCTTGGTCGATCAACAGCGCGCGGCTCTCGCCAATGCCGTGTTCGATCAACCAGCCATCTTGAGGGGCATTAGGCAACTTCAAATCCTGCTGCTTTCAAAAGCGCACGCGTTTCATAAAGCGGCAGGCCGACAACGCCCGAATGGCTGCCGTGAAGCGATAGGATCAGCCCTTCTGCGCGGCCCTGAATGGCATAGCCGCCTGCTTTGCCATCCCAATCGCTGCTGTCCAGATAGTCGCGCATTTCTTCGGCTGAGAGCCGCTTAAAGCGCACTATGCTCTCGCTCAGCTTAGCCCTGATGGTGCCATCAGGCGCTTTTAAGGCAATCGCGGAAAAAACGCGGTGACGGCGGCCAGAGATAAGTTCGAGGCATTGGCGGGCGGTCTGCTCATCCTCGGCCTTGGGCAAAATCCGTTGGCCAAGTGCGACAACGGTATCGCCGCCCAATACAAAGTTATCAGACACAACTGCCTCTGCTTTTTCGCGCGCCATGCGTCTAGCGTAATCGCGCGGAGCCTCATTGGCGTTCGGCGTTTCGTCAATATCAGCAGGTGCAACCGCTTGCGGGGTTACCCCAAGTCTGGCGAGCAATTCCAGCCGCCGAGGGCTGGCCGAAGCTAAGGTAAGCGATGGGCTGCTCAAGGCAGAGCCGCCAGCTTAAGCAGTTGGGCCGGGGCCTTGGGACGTGTTTTGCCCTGGGCCGCCACGTCCGGGCATAAAGCGGTAGGTGATCCGCGCCTTTGTAAGGTCGTAAGGCGTTAGCTCGCACAAGACCTCGTCACCGACCAGAACGCGGATGCGGTTCTTGCGCATTTTGCCTGCGGTGTGGCCCAAAACCTCGTGGCCATTCTCAAGCTCAACCCGGAACATCGCATTGGGCAGCAATTCCACCACCTTGCCGCGCATTTCGAGGAGTTCTTCTTTTGCCATGTAGTTTCCGGTTTCCGTTACCCAATTTTGCGTTAGCGGGCGCGTTTAGCCCCGTGCGCGGCAAAAGGAAAGCCTTGCAAGCAATAGTGTGGGTTTTCCGCCATATTTGCCATGGGTTTTGATAGATTGAGGCAGCGATGCGGCGGTGCGACATTTTGATACATTGATGGGTCTTGTGCTCTGGCTTTGCTGGCTTAAAGAGAGCGCTTGGGTGGGGAAAAACAAAGGTTTTTTATGCGTCCCTCGCTTGTTCCATTGCCGCTATTTTCACTTGCTTGCGCGCTTGGCTTTGCAGCTCCTGTGGCCGCGCAGGAGGCTGATCAGCAGCGCGGCAGCGATGGCGATGAAGCCTTTGACGACGGCGGCGTGATCATCGTTCGGGCTGGACGCCTGCCAGAGCAATTGGATGTAGCACAAGCGCCGCTCGTTGAATTGGATGCAGAAGATATCGCCGGCTTTGGCGCAGGTTCTATCGGCGAATTGGTTGCTCAATTGGAGCCTGCCAGCGGCTCTGCGCGCGGGCGGGCCGGCGGCGGCAGGCCGGTGTTCTTGATCAATGGCATCAGGGTCAGCAGCTTTCGCGAGTTCTTCCGCTATCCGCCAGAGGCTCTGCAAAAGCTGGAAGTCTTGCCAGAGGAAGTGGCTCAGCGCTTTGGCTTTCCGCCCGATCGCCGCGTCATCAACTTCATCCTCAAAGACAATTTTTCAAGCCGCGAGATAGAGCTTGAATATGAGCAGCCTGATCGCGGCGGCTATTCGCGCACAGAGCAAGAATTGGGCCTGCTGCAAATTGCAGGGTCTGGCCGGTTGAACCTTAGCTTTGAGCATAATGACACCTCGCTTTTGACAGAAAGCACGCGCAATATTGCCCAGACGCCGGGCAGCGTTCCCAGCATTGCCAGCGACCCCGACCCAGCCGATGCGCGCAGTTTGGTCGGCAATTCGCGCAATTTTGAGCTGAGCGCCAATTGGGCCAAAGCCTTCCTCGACAGCGGCTCTACCTTCAGCGCAACCGGCGCTTATGAGCGCAGCGAAAGCGTGGGCCTCTCAGGTCTCGATACAGTCGTTCTGACTGGGATCACGCCTGTCAGTCTGGTGCGAACATTTAATGGCGATGATCCTTTGGAAGTGCGCCAAGACACTGACACGGCCTCGCTCGCTCTGAATTACACGCAGCAGATTGGCACATTCCAGCTGACGGCGACCGCAGATGGCGCTTTGGAAGAAGAGCGCACGCA
>CAZTFZ010000220.1:0-3331 GCA_964613105.1 uncultured Porphyrobacter sp.
ACCCTGCCCTAGCCTCAGCCCCTCATCCGTCAATCAGGCGCATTTAGCCTGACAACACCATCACGGTTTGCCGCTTAGCGCGATATTTTGTCCTGTCATCCACGCAGAGCTTGGCGCGACCAGATACAGCACCAACGCACCGATATCTTCCGGAGTACCCAAACGCCCAGCTGGTAGGTTCAAATCCTTTTCAAGCTGGATGAAATCCTCGTCTTTCATATTGAGCGCTTTTTTGACCGTATCGGTGGGTACAAAGCCAGGCATAATCGTGTTCACGCGTGTTTTTGGCCCCAACTCGATCGACAGCGTCTTTGTGATCATATTCACCCCGGCCTTTGACGCGGAATAATGGGCGCTGCCAGGGAATGGCTCCAAGCCTGCAAGCGACGAGATGTTTACAATCGCGCTCTTGTCCCCAAGATGCGGCACAGCGGCTTTTACCGAATAAAATACCGAGGAAAGATTGACCGCGATTGTCTTGTCCCATTCGGCTGGATCAAGCTCTACCATGGGCGCGGAAACCAGCGAACCGCCGGCGTTGTTTACCCAGATGTCAAGACGGCCAAATTCCTCAACCGCGCGGGCCGCCAAAGCTTGCATATCCTCGAGCTTGGAAACATCGGTTTTATGGAAGATCGCGCGGCCGCCGGTGTTGCTGCCATTGATCGCATTCGCTGTATGTTCAATCTGATCAGTCGAGCGAGCCGCACAGACAATGTTAGCGCCTGCGTCAGCTAGAGTTTGCGCGATACCTTCGCCGATGCCTCTACCAGCGCCTGTGATAACGGCAGTTTTTCCAGTCAAGTCGAATAGGGCGCTCATATAGTCTCTCCAATTGATCGAAGGACTATGGCTATGACTTTGCCTGACCTGCGTAAACTAACCCAATTGACTAGATTATTGTGCCGCTATCTGAATTCTATCGCGCTGCGGGAGGTGTTCGAAACGAGTATCAATTGCAATCGCTATTTCACGCTGGCGAGATGCGCATAAGAGGCATCTTGACCGCCCCTTATGCCGTAGACACTAGGATTATCCGGATCATCGCGGTCCCATCCGTCGCTTGATGGAGCGGTGCTGTTCCAATCATAGATCGCATGGCGGTGGCTGATTTTCCAAACGCCATCGCGCCGCTCAAAACTGTCGAGATAACGGCCCGCAGCGATCATTAATATCGCGCCATCGGGCGTGTTAATCGTGTGATGCGCGACGAAATAGCTCTCGCCTGCAGCCTTGTCCCCATTCACCTCGATCAAGCATTGCCCAATCACATGCTGAGTGCGCTCCATCGTATCGAGCACAGGCATCACCCAAGTGATAAACTCGTCTGCAGTCCCCTTAAACGCGCCGTGATCATCGGTGGCATCGGGATGGAAACAGGCGCGCACCAGATCGGCATCGCAGCGGTCGATACCCTTGGCGAGACGAGCAACAATTTCAGTGCATTCCAGCTTATCGGCTATGATCTCTAATCGGTTCATGCGCGATCCTTTCTCAGCAAACGCGATTAACGCGCCATCCAATCCTCAAGCGTTTCGTGGAAATAGAGCATCCGGCTTTCTTGCCCTGCCAAGTAATCGCGCCGATAGCCGCGCGAATGCAGCCCGCGCTGCTGCTGCGGCCAGATCTCTAGATCTTCGTCAATCGCGGGGCCAGTGGTCACTTCATCGGCCTTGCCTTGCATATGCGGCACCTCTGCCTCGGTCGAGATCGTGTCCTTCATCACATAGGAATAGTAATCGGTCTGCCCTTTTGCGAAGAGCACCATAAACCACATATCGAACAGGCACTTTTCTGGATCGGTGGGATGCGGGCGGGCGCGCAGCCAAATATTGCTCTCAGGTTTTAAGCTGAAGGAGAGGTTGGGAAAGATTGTATAGTGCCAATTGTCGGTCAGCTGATCGTCATGATAGGTGGAAAAATCATAGCCCTTCGCTTCGCCGAGACGCCTCTTGGCGGCTTGCAAATCCTTGCGGATATTGCGCGTTTTTCCGCCCTTATAATCCTCTGGGTCAAGCCCCCAAAAATCCATCTCGCCTTTCAAGGATGCAAGCGTCTCTTTCTCGCCGCCTTTGACCGCATTGGCGGGGCGGCCTCCGGGCATTAACATGCGGCAGTGGCCCTGAGGGTAGTGATCGAATTGGCACCCTTCCCTTCCGTATTCGAGCGTGTGAATAGCGCCGGGATGGACAAAGGGGACGTGATAGCTCTCGCTAAAATTGTCTTGCACCAGCTTCCAGTTCCAATCGCCTTCAACCGTCACCCAATGGGTGCGCTTGAACTCTTCCATCGGATAAGTGTCGATCTGATCGGCAATTGGGCCAAGATATTCGCGCAGAGGCACACAATCATCGTCCATATTATACCAGACGAAACCGGCCCAAACTTGCGATTTAATCTCGACCAGATTGAGCTTTCCGCACGGGCTTCCCTGCTTAAAATCAGCCTCGTCGGGCACGAACTTAAGGATGCCTTTCAGATCATATGACCATGCGTGATAGGGACAGGTGAGGCGCTTATCATGGCCGCACTCATCCTTCATCAGCTCCAAACCGCGATGCTGGCAAACATTATAAAAGACGCGGATATTCTCATCGTCGCCGCGCACGCACAATATGCGCTCACGCCCCAAAGTGGTGGTCGTGTAGTCGCCAACATTGGCCAATTCGCTTTCTAAGCAAGCGATCTGCCAAGTCTTAGTCCAGACCGTATCCCATTCTTTATCCATCCATTCCTTGGAGAAATAGCGTTCGGGCGATATAGGATTGCCGCGAAGGTCGGGTTCGGGCTGCTTAGAAATGTCGGCCAATTGATGGCGCATATCTCGTGGGTCATAATCAGCCATTTGAATCTCCAATTCGCTATGAAATTAAAGGATCAAGCGCTGCTATGAACCTGTCAAAATTAACGAGGTCGTGAAGTGAGAGCAAGCAGAGTGCCGCCTTAAAAATCAGGCACTAGCGCAATTGTGAGGAGTGATTGCGCCGTGCATTCGCCTATCCTCCGGCGCAAATCATATCTTTGGGAGAGACATCATGACGAAATTGCATTCATCCTTGGGTCCAAATCCGCGTTTAGTGCGCATGTTTGCAGCCGAAAAGGGCCTCAAAGAAGGGTCTGACTTCAATCGTATTCACTATGACATTATTACAGGCGAGAACCGCCAAAACGCTGATTACTGCACGAAGAACCCGCAAGGCACTTTGCCAGCATTGGAGTTGGATGATGGTACTTTCCTCACCGAAAGTTGGCCAATTTGTGAATTTATCGAAGAAGAGCACCCTGCACCCAATCTGTTTGGCGAAACCGCAGCTGAACGCGCTGAAGTGCG
>CAZTFZ010000221.1:0-1246 GCA_964613105.1 uncultured Porphyrobacter sp.
CTGATTGTCCATCGCGGTGTTGCAGAAGATCGAGGGCGCGGCATGTGCGAGCGGCTCAAAGACTTGATCCCGCGCCATCTGTTCAAAATCCCAATACAAGCGGCAATTGGCGGCAAGATCATCGCGCGCGAAACCATTGCCGCTATGCGCAAGGATGTGACCGCGAAATGTTATGGCGGGGACATTAGCCGCAAGAAAAAGCTCTTGGAAAAGCAGAAGAAGGGCAAGGCGCGGATGCGCGAATATGGCAATGTCGCGATCCCGCAAGAGGCCTTTATTGCAGCGCTTAAAATGGGCGAGGAGTAGGCCCAAGCGCTTGATGCACAAACAGGATGCATCCTTCACTTGGCGTTCAGCTATTTCGCTTCTATAACAGGATCATATGAAAAGCTCCCTCAGACCCCCTCTCGCCGCAGCGCTCATCGCTGCAACCCTCGCCACCGCCGGTTGTGCTGGTAGCAGCTCTGGCCCTGCAGACACCGCTTACGTGGCGCGCGATGTGGAATCGCTCTATCGTTCGGCGAAAGACCGGATGGATCGCGGCCAATCGGCGCTGGCAGCCGGATTGTTCGACGAGGTTGAGCGCCAGCATCCCTATTCGCCATGGGCGCGCCGTGCGCAGTTGATGAGTGCTTTTAGCTATTACGTAGGCCGCGATTACAACAAGGCGATCCAATCCTCGCAAAGGTTCCTGTCGATCCACCCGGGTAATAAAGACGCGCCTTATGCCTATTACCTCATTGCTTTGTCCTATTACGAGCAAATCAGCGACGTTCAGCGCGATCAAAAGGTGACAGAGCAAGCGCGCACCGCCTTGCGCGAAGTGAACCGGCGCTTCCCGCAATCTGAATATGCGACCGATGCTAGGCTAAAGCTTGACCTTGTGGACGATCACTTGGCTGGCAAAGAAATGGAAATCGGGCGCTTTTACCAGAAGAGTGGTCGGTGGATTGCAGCGCAAATGCGTTTCCAAAATGTGGTCACCAATTTCCAGACTACCAGCCACGCGCCAGAAGCGCTGTACCGCCTTACCGAAAGCAGCCTTGCATTGGGCATCCGGCCAGAAGCGGTCAAATATGCCGCTGTATTGGGTGCCAATCACCCAAACAGCAAATGGTATGAGCGGGCTTATGATCTTGTCCAAGACCATGCGAGCGGTGTGACAGCCAGCTAGGCTTCCCCGCTCAATCCCCACATTGCTAGCAACCTCGTGAAACCCACATGCATGGGCCCATGATGGCCTGTG
>CAZTFZ010000221.1:1346-3327 GCA_964613105.1 uncultured Porphyrobacter sp.
GCCAAAAATTGAGCGCCTGTCGTTCATCGTCGCTCAAATACATGATCTTGGCATTCATCGGACGCAGCAAGTCGTTGGTCGAAGCGCGCCCTCAAACGCTTGAAAATCAGCGCCTCCAGCAATAATTAGACACTGTAACAAGGTCTCGATCCCCTCTTTCGGAAAATTCCCCCCTTTGGAAAAGCCCGTAGAGACCAGTTACACCGGACTGCCGATGCATGGCGCGCCCAACCAGTTACCCCCCCCCTACTGGTTTGGGACATAGCCCCTAGCGTCGGCAGTCCACTTTTTTCGAGAAATCAAACACCCCAAACGAGCCGTTACGAACGGATGGTCGCCAGGGCTCGTTGTTATAAACTGTTTGTTGCGCGCTAAGCCTAGGTGACGGGCCTCTCGTGATTGGTTAGACACTGCGCACAATGCTGACCCGCTTATCCATCCGCAATATTGTTTTGATCGAAGCCCTCGATCTGGAATTTGTGCGCGGGCTTGGTGTGCTCACCGGAGAAACCGGAGCAGGCAAGTCGATATTGCTCGACGCAGTTGGCCTAATCCTTGGTAATCGCGCAGAAAGCTCTTTGGTGCGCAGCGGAACCGATAAGGCCAGCGTTGCCGCAAGTTTCGAATTTGGAGCGCTTCCTGCCCCAATATCGGGCGCGCTCGATGATGCAGGGGTCGAGGTTGAACCGGGCGAACCGCTGCTTATCCGGCGTCAGTTAAAGGCCGATGGCGGCTCCAAGGCATGGATCAATGACCAGCCGGTTGGGGTGGCATTGCTGCGCGAGATTAGCGGAAACCTTGTTGAGCTGCATGGCCAGCATGATGATCGCGGGCTGGTTAACCCGCGCGGCCACCGCGACTTGCTCGACCGCTATGCTGGCGCAAATGTTGCTGGAGTGTCCGCCGCTTGGGAAGGCTGGCGCGATGCGCGCGACAAATTGGAAGCGGCCAAAGCATCCATTATCCAAGCCAAAGAAGATGAGGATCTGCTGATCGCGCATTTGGCAGAGCTCACCGAATTGCGCCCTGAAGTGGGTGAGGAAACAAAGCTCGCTGGCCTTCGTTCCGACATGCAAAAAGGCGAAAGGTTGCAAGGCGAGTTAGAGGCTTTGCGCAAGGTTTGGGACGGCTCCAATTCGCCGCTTGCATCGCTGCGCAGTGCTGCACGTAAGCTGGAACGTGTGGCTGATCAGCATGAATTGCTGGCTGAGGCCTTGGCGTTTCTTGACCGCGCAGTGGTTGAGGCGGGAGAGGCTGAGGATAAGCTCACCGAAGCAGGCTATCAATTGCTGCATGATCCAGAGGCGTTGGACGATGCGGAAACGCGATTGTTCGAGCTGAGGGCTGCGGCGCGCAAACATCGCTGTGATGTGGATGCTTTGCCAGAATTGATGCTCACTATGCGCGGTCAATTGGATGCGATTGAAAGCGGGGAGGCAGGTGTTGGAGCTCTTTCTAAGGCTGCCGAGGCGGCATTTGAGGCCTATAGATCAAAGGCCAAAGCTCTGCACGAAGCGCGTGTGAAAGCAGCCAAGAAATTGGACAAGGCTGTGGCCGAGGAACTCGCCCCACTGAAACTTGATGCAGCGAAGTTTCAAACTCAGGTCGAGGATTTGCCTGAGGAGCGCTGGGGCGCAAGCGGGATGGACGCGGTTGAGTTTCTTATCTCCACCAATCCCGGCGCGCCTTTTGCGCCGCTTGGCAAGATCGCTAGTGGCGGCGAATTGTCGCGCTTCATCCTTGCGCTGAAGGTGGCGTTGGCAGAGCAGGGCGGGGCAGCCACCGTCATCTTTGACGAGATTGATCGCGGCGTTGGCGGGGCCGTGGCAAGCGCCATTGGTGAAAGGCTGCACAGGCTTGCAAGCGATGGACAATTGCTGGCTGTGACACATAGTCCGCAAGTTGCCGCACGCGGCGGGCAGCATTATCTCATCGCCAAAGCGTCGAGCGGAACGGTGACCAAAACCAGCCTCGCTTTGCT